>NZ_JBFAYB010000012.1:0-129447 GCF_040681075.1 Streptomyces sp. NPDC051907
CAGGGATCCGCGCACGCGTCCGCCCAACAGAGGGCCGCCCAACAGGCCGCCGCCCAGCAGGCCGCCCCCGAGAGCGGGCCGCCGAAGCTCGGCCGCTTCCTCGCGCGGGCCGCCGCGGTCACCGCGGGGCTGACGGCGGCCGGTTCGCTGCTGGGGCTCGTACGCGACCAGGCCATCGCCCATCTCTTCGGAGCGAGCGTCGAGAGCGACGCCTTCCTCATCGCGTGGACCGTGCCCGAGATGGCCGCCACGCTGCTCATCGAGGACGCGATGGCGCTGCTGCTGGTGCCCGCCTTCAGCCACGCGCTCGCCCGGCGGGCCGCCGAACGGTCCGGGGACCCCGTGCGGGCGCTCGTCTCGGCCACCTTCCCCCGGCTGTTCGCCCTGCTGGCCTGCGCCGCCGGGCTGCTCGTCGTGGGCGCGCCCTGGGTCGTGGGGCTCCTCGCGCCCGGCTTCAGCGACCCAGGGCTGGCGGTCGACTGCACCCGGCTGACCGCCGTCACCGTCCTCGGCTTCGGCGTCGCCGGGTACTTCAGCGCGGCGCTGCGCGCGCACGGCAGTTTCCTCCAGCCCGCCGGCGTCTACGTCGCGTACAACGTCGGCATCATCGCGACGACCCTCGCCCTGCACTCGCTGTGGGGGGTACGGGCCGCCGCGGTCGGGGTCGCGATCGGCAGCGTGCTGATGGTGCTGACCCAACTGCCCTCCTTCGCACGGCTGGTGACGGCCGTACGGCTCCCGGGCGGCCTCCCGGCCGGCGCTCGCCACCGACGCCGAGCCCCGGGCCGAGCTCCGGGCCGAGCTCCGGGCCGAGCTCCGGGCCGAGCTCCGGGCCGAGCTCCGGGCCGAGCTCCGGTCGGCGCCCGCCGAACGACGCCCGCGCTCAGCCGTCCGGCGACGCTCGCCCGTCCGACGACCCCGCCCAGCGGCCCGGTACCCGCGTCCAGCGGTCCGGTACCCCCGCCCAGCCGCCCGGCGCCCCCGCCCCGCGGCCGGCGCAGGGCCGGCGCGCCGCTGCTGGGGGCGGCCGTCCTCGCGCCCGTCGTCCTGTTCGCCGTCAGCCGCCAGTCCCAGGTCCTGGTCGAGCGCTTCCTCGCCGCCGACCTGCCCGCCGGCGCCATCTCCCATCTCAACTACGCTCAGAAGGTCGCGCAGATGCCGATGGTGCTGTCGCTGATGATCTGCACGGTCACCTTCCCGGTCGTCGCCCAGGCCATGGCCGAGGGAGACCGCGAACGCGCCCGCCGCCGGGTCGAGCAGGACCTCGCGCTGGCCGGCATGGTCGTCCTGCTCGGCGCGGCCTTCGTGATCGGCTACGCCCCCCAGATCATCGAAGTCCTCTTCGAGCGGGGCGCGTTCGACGCCCAGGACACCGCGACCACCGCCACCGTCATGCGCGTCTACGCGGCCGGGCTCCTCGGGCACAGCCTCGTCGGGGCGCTGGGCCGCCCGTTCTTCGCCGCCTCCCGCCCCCTCTGGTACCCCGCCGCCGCCATGGCCACCGGGCTCGGGGTCACCACCGCGGCCGGCCTGGACGCGGTCGGTCCCTGGGGCGTCTACGGCATCGCCGCCGCGAACGCGCTCGGCATCTCCACCACCGCGCTGCTCCTCCTCGTCGGCCTCGGCTCGCGCGTCGTCCCCATCGAGGTGCGCGCCGTCACCGCCTCCGTCGGCAGGCTCGCGCTCGCCGCCGCCGCGGCGGCCGCCGTGGGCGGCCTGGCCGGCCCCCAGCTGGACGACCCCCTGCTCAGCGTGGCCGCCGGCTGCCTCCTCGTGCCCGCCGTCTTCCTCCTCGCCGCACGCGCGGCCGGAGCTCCAGAAGTCGTCCATCTGCTGGCCCTCACCCGACAGAGGTTCCGTCATGGCCGCTGACACCACGACCCGCAGCACCGCGATCCCCGCCCTCCGCCCCCAGCCGTCGCCCGGCCGCGAGTGGATCCTGATGTACCACTCGATCGCCGACCCGTCCGACGACCCCTACGGCATCACCGTCGCCCCCGCCCGGCTCGACCTCCAGCTGCGCTGGCTGCGCCGCACCGGTCTGACCGGCGTCGGCATCGGCACGCTCCTGCGCGCGCACGCGGCCGGGCGCTCCCGCGGCCTGGTCGGGCTGACCTTCGACGACGGCTACACGGACTTCCTCGAAGAGGCGCTGCCGCTGCTGCGCCGCCACGAGTTCACGGCGACCGTGTTCGTCCTGCCCGGCCGGCTCGGCGGCGCCAACGACTGGGACCCCGAGGGCCCGCGCAAGCCCCTGCTGACCGAGGAGGGCATCAGATCCGTGGCCGCCGCCGGCATGGAGGTCGCCTCGCACGGACTGCTCCACCAGGATCTGACGGAGACGCCCGACGACGTGCTGCGCCAGGAGACGCGCCGCAGCAGGGACGCGCTCCGCGAGATCACCGGCGTCGCGCCCAGCGGCTTCTGCTATCCGTACGGCGCCGTCGACCCGCGCGCCGTCGACGCCGTGCGCGGCGCCGGGTACGGATACGGCTGCGCCATCGACCCCGGCGCGCTGGCGGGCGCGTACGCCCTGCCCCGTACGCACATCAGCCAGGCCGACCGGAGCCTGCGCCTCTGGGCCAAGCGGCTGCGGCACCGCGTCCGCCGGTGAGGCCCGCGCTGCCGGTGAAGGCGCTCCCGCTCAAGGCGCTGCACATCATCACCGGGCTCGGCGTCGGGGGCGCGGAGCAGCAGCTGCGGCTGCTGCTGCGCCATCTGCCCGCGCACTGCGAGGTGGTGACCCTGACCAACCCGGGCTCGGTCGCCGACGGGCTGCGCGCGGACGGCGTCCGCGTCACGCATCTGGGGATGCGGGGCAACCGGGACCTGGCGGCCCTGCCCCGGCTCGTCCGGTTCATCCGGCGCGGGCGGTACGACCTCGTCCATACGCACCTCTACCGGGCCTGTGTGTACGGGCGGATCGCCGCGCGGCTGGCCGGAGTGCGCGCCACGGTGGCCACCGAGCACTCGCTGGGCGCCGCCGAGATCGAGGGCCGGCCGCTGAACGAGGCGACCAGGGCGCTGTATCTGGGGACCGAGCGGCTGGGCACGGCGACGGTCGCCGTGTCCACGACCGTCGCCGCCCGGCTGCGGGCGTGGGGCGTGCCGGCCGCCCGTATCCACGTCGTGCCCAACGGCATCGACGCGGAGCGCTTCCGCTTCGACGACGGAGCGCGCCGGGCGACGCGGGCCCGGCTGGGGATCGGGACGGACGCGTTCGTGGTCGGCGGAGTGGGCCGGCTCGTGCCCGGGAAACGATTCGACCTGCTCGTACGCGCCGTGGCCGCGCTGCCGGGCGCACAGCTGCTGCTCGCCGGAGACGGTCCCGAACGCGAAGCGCTGCGCGCGCTCGCCGCGGGGCTGGGCGCCGCCGACCGGATCCGGCTGCTCGGCGAGTGCGACGCGCAGGGCGTCCCGGCGCTGCTGTCCGCCGTGGACGCCTTCGTCTCGGCGTCCCGGGAGGAGGCCTTCGGCCTCGCCGTCGTGGAGGCGCTGGCCGCCGGGCTGCCCGTGCTGCACGCGGCCTGCCCCGCCGTCGACGACCTGCCCGCCGCGCAGTCGCCGGGCGCCCGCCGGCTGCGCGGCGACGCGGACGACCCCGCTGAGCTGACCGCCGCCCTGGCCCAGCTGATAGCGGGCGGCGCGCGGCGACTTCCCCCGCCCGCGGCCGTCGCCCACTACGACATCGCGCGCAGCAGCGCCCGCCTGCTGGACGTGTACGCGTCCGCCCTGTCCGCCACCCCGTGACCCAGTCTCATCGACCGAGAGAGCACGCTCATGACGAAGAACCCGGCGAAGAAGAAGACGGCCCAGCCCGACCAGCGGAGGACGTCGGCGCAGCAGGCGCCCGCCGCCCCCGGACGGACGCGCCGGCGCCGCACGAAGGCCGCCCTGGCCGCCTGGTGGCCGCTGCCCGTCTGCGCGCTCCTCGGCGCGGCCGGCGGCGCCGCGTACGGCGTGCTGAAGACGCCGGAGTACTCGGCCACCAGCTATGTCGTCGCCGTACCCGCCAAGGACTCCGACCCCGCCGCCGCGCTCGGCTACGCCCAGGCCTACGGCCGCATCGCCACCAGCGACTCCACGATCTCCTACGCCCGGGCCGCCGTCGGGATGACCGCGCGCCAACTCCGGTCGCAGCTGCGGACCGAGACCTCGCCCGACTCCCCGATGATCGCCGTCACCGGCACCTCCACCAAGCCCGCCCACGCCGCCGACATCGCCAACGCGGTCGCCGACGCCGTCCTCGTGAGCAGCAACCAGGTGGCCAAGAGCACCGGCGTACAGCTGATCCTCTTCTCCCAGGCGATCCCCCCGACGCAGCCGGCGTCGCCCTCCGCGCCGATCAGCACGGCGGTCGGCGGCTGCGCGGGCGGCCTCGTCGGAGGGCTCGTCCTGCTGGTGCGGCCCCGGCGGACGCGGCAGCCCGCGCCGGCCGCCGTGCCCGCCCCGGCGCACGAGTCCGCCCCGGCGCAAGAGTCCGCGGCGGCGCAGGAGTACCCGGTGGCGCATGTGTACCCGATGGCACAGGAGTCCGCGGCGGCCCCGGCCGAGCCGGCGTCCGGCTCGGCGTCTGCCCCTGCGCCTGCCCCCGCCCCTGCGGCCGCTTCCGCGTCGGTGCCCGCGTCCGCGTCCGGCGCCGACGACCGGGAGCTGGTCTGATGGCGGGGGAGGAGCTGACCGTCACGCTCTGCCGCGATCCGCGCGGGTTCGCCGACCTCCAGCCGGAGTGGGACGCGCTGCACCGCCGCTGCTCCTCGGCGACCCCGTTCCAGAGCCACGCCTGGCTGCACTCATGGTGGCTGTCGTACGGCACGCCGGGGCGGCTCCGCGTCGCCCTGGCGCGCCGGGGCGGGCGTCTGATCGGCGTCGCCCCGCTCACCCTCGTACACCGTCCGATGCCGCTGCTCGTGCCCATGGGCGGCGGCATCTCCGACTTCAGCGACGTGCTGGTCGACGACGAGCACCCCCGTAGCGCGATCACCGCGCTGGAGCGGGGGCTGCAACGCGCCGCCCGGCACGCCGTGATCGATCTGCGCGAGGTACGGCCGGGGGCTGCGGCCGAGCGGCTGTACGAGACCTGGAGCGGGGCACGTCGCCGGCTCGAGGACTCGGTCACCCTGGAGCTGCCTGCCGAGCCGATCGACGATCTGGTCAAACGGCTGCCGTCGAGCAAGGCGGCCCAGCGCGTCCGGGCCAAGCTGCGCAAGATCGACGCGCTGCGGATCGAGAGCTGCCCGGTCGCGGAGCACGAGGTGCCCGCGGCCGTGGCCCGGCTGCTGCGGCTGCACGAACTCCAGTGGCGGGGGCGCGGGGTCAACATCGAGCACCTCAGGCCCCGCTTCGCCGAGCACCTGGTGCGCGCCAGCCGGCGCATGGTGCGCGACGGCGAGGCCGCGCTCACCGAGTTCCGGCTGGAGGGGGAGGTGGTGGCCGCCAATATGACCCTGCTGTGCGGGCATCTGACCGGCGGCTATCTCTACGGGGCCGATCCCTCGCTCAGGGACCGGAAGGTCGACGTGGCGACGATGCTGCTGCGCCACGACGCCCACCACGCGGCCGCCACGGGCCGCCAGGTGCTGAGCCTGCTGCGCGGGGCGGAGCCGTACAAGAACCAGTGGCGGCCGGAGACGGTCACCAACCAGCGACTGCTGATGGCCTCTTCGCGCCTCGAACCGCTGATGCGACTGCGGGCCTCGCAGGCGCGCTGGCGGCACGGCGCGGTCGAGATGGTGCGGACGCGGCTGCCCGCCGCCCGGGACTGGCGCGACCGCGTGAACGACTGGCGGGCGGACGGCGCGAGGCGCTGAAGGCGCGTCCTCGGGCCGTCCGCCCTGGGCGGTCGGCCTCAGAACGGCCAGGTCGAGTCCCAGGGGAGCTTGACGCAGACGTTCTGGTCCGCCACCCACTGGTTGACCCAGTCGCCGAAGTCGATGGGCAGGCACCACTGGCTGGAGTTCGTCCCCGCGGCGGCGGGCGCGGGCGTCGGCAGCGGGGACTTGACGGGGATGGGCGTCAGGGTCGGGCTCGGCTTGGGCGTCGGGGCCGCTGCGGGCGTCGGAGTCGGAGTCGGCTTCGGTGTCGCCGCGGGCTTGGGGGACGCCACCGGCGTCGGCGTCGGCGTTGGCTTCGGCTTCGGAGCCGGATACGGCTTCGCGGAGGACGACGGGCTCGGGGACGGCTGTACGGGGGCGGGCTGCGGTGTCGGCTTCGGCGAAGCAGGCGTCGGCAGCGGAAGCGGCGTGGGCGTGGGCGTGGGCTTCGGGCTGGGCTTCGGTGTCGCCACCGGCTTCGGGGTCGGCGTCGGCGTCGGTGTCACGACCGGGGCCGGCTTCGCCGGCTGCGGCTTCGGGGCGGCCGGGCTCGGGGTCGGCTTCGGTGTGGGCTTCGGCGCGAGCGGGCTCGGCGTCGCGGTCGCCGTGGGCGTCGGCTTCGGGGCGGCCGGACTCGGCGTCACAGGGTTGGGCGTCACGGGACTCGGCGTCACAGGCTTCGGCGTCACGGGACTCGGAGTCGAGGTCGGCTGCGGCGTCGCCGTGGGTGTCGGCTTCGGCGCGACCGGGCTGGGCGCGCCCGGACTCGGCGCGGCCGCCGTGGTCTTCGCGGGCAGCGGCTCGGCAGGCGTCGGCGCCACCGGCGTGGGCTGGGCCGGCGACGGCGTCGCCACCGGCGCCGTGTGCACAGGGTCCACCGGCTGGGGCTCCACCGGAACGGGCGCCGCAGGATCGACGGTCACCGCAGGCTGGGGCTCCACCGGATCGACCGGATCGACCGGCTCCGGCTCCACGGGGTCGACCGGCGGCTCCGGCTCGACCGGCTCCGGCTGTGCAAACAGCATTTCCCGATAGACTTTTGACGAATTGGGGTTGTCATCACACTGCCAGACACCGTGCGGACAGTAGTCTGTGATGGTCTGATAGAGCGGCTTGTGCCGGTCGATCCAATCGAGCATGCCCCGCATGTACTCGGGATTGTCGCCGTTCCGGAAGAGTCCCCATTCCGGATACGAGATCTCCTTATTGTGAGCGACGGCGAAGTCGACCTGCGCCTGCAATCCGTACGGAGCCGCCACTTGGTCAGCGAACGTCTCGCCGGGAGGCTGGTCGTACGAGTCCATCCCGATGATGTCCACGACGTCGTCGCCGGGATAGCACTCGGTCCAGGGAACGAAGTCATGCCCGCGATTCGGCGCGAAGTCGAAGCGGAACTTCTGGCCGGGGACGGAGCGCATGGTCGTGATGATGCGTCTCCAGTACGCCTTCCAGGACTCGGGGTCCGGGCCGCAGCGGTGCGTATACGTGGTGCCGTTCATCTCCCAGCCGAGGACGATCACCGTGTCCGGCACCCCGAGGTCTGTCAGCCGCTGCGCCAGCGTCCGGAAGTGGTGGTCGAACCGGCCCGTCGCACCGGCCCGGAGCATGCGTCTGACGATGTGGTCCGGCAGCCGGTCCTCGTTCCGCGCCAGCATCGGGACGTTGAGCACGAACAGCCGGTCCGCCTCCGCGCGGCGCCACTCGGCCCAGTGGCGAAGGAATTCGGGACGGCCCTCGATATTGCCCCAGAAGTCCCCCGGAAGATAGGTGTGACCGACCTTGAGCTCCGCGCCGCCGAGCCAGCGGGACAACGCCTCGATCCGCTGTACGCCGGCCGGTCCGTAGTCGAGATAGGCGCCCATCGGGACCGGTGACGTCAGCCGTGGCCGGGGGTCCCTCTCGTCGATCGGCGCCGCGCCCGCCTTCTGCTCTCCCAGAATTCCTCCGGAGACAAGGAGACTGGCGGCAACCGTTCCAATGCAGGTGCCGGTGAGACGACGCCGTGAGTGCATAGGTCCTCCTTGGATCCGTGGTCGCCCGCTTATGTCGCCGCGCGGGCGAATAACTGCACGACAGTAAGCAGAAAGTCTTATAAATGAGCTGTCTGAATGCCCGTCAGTAGACTGTTCGCGACGTGGGGAGGCCCTTTCGGGTCCGTCCAGGTGAAGGAAATGACTCGAACGGCAGCATTCGACGCCGGAGTTCCCGCCCTCGTCCTCCGGCTCGACCGCAATCCCTTCCACCACGGCACGCTGGGCGCCGTGCGGTCGCTGGGGCGTGCCGGGGTGGAGGTGCACGCCGTCGTCGAGTCGCGGCGGAGCCCGGTCGGGCGCTCCCGCTATCTGCACCGCGCGCACGTCCGGCCGCGCGGGCCGATGACCTGGACGAGGTTCGTGGAGACGCTGCTCCAGGTCTCCGACCGGATCGGCCGGCCCGCAGTGCTGATCGCCATGGACGACCTCAGCGCCATCGGAGTCGCCGCCCACGCGACCCGGCTGGCGTCGCGCTACCTCTTCCCCGCACAGCCCGCCGACCTCCCCGCGCTCCTCGCCGACAAGGCCGAACTCGCCGCGCTGTGCGAGCGGGCGGGGATCGAGCACCCGCGGACGGTCCTGCCGGCCAGCGCCGCCGAGGCCGCCGACGCAGTGCGCGGACTGGGGCTGCCGCTGGTGGCCAAGTGGAGCCGGCCCTGGCTGCTCGCGCCGCACGCCGCCGATCTGCGCAGTACGACGCTGGTCCGCTCGCCCGCCGACGCGCGCCGGCTCTTCGAACGCACCGAGCAGGCCGGCAGCAGGCTGCTCCTCCAGCGCTATCTGCCGGACGGCCCCGACCGCGACTGGTTCTTCCACGGCTACTTCGCGGGCGGGCCCGCGGACCAGCCCTCCTGTCCGCTCGGCGGATCGGGCCGCAAAGAGCTCTCCTGGCCGCCCCGCACCGGCCTGACCGCCGTGGGCCGCTGGCAGCCCAACCCGGCCGTGGAGGAGGCGGCCCTGCGGCTGGTGGCGGAGGTCGGCTACCGGGGCATCCTCGACCTCGACTTCCGGCGCGACGAGGCCGCCGGCACGTACCAGCTCCTCGACGCCAACCCCCGGCCGGGCGCGCAGTTCCGGCTCTTCACGGACCACGCCGGGCTCGACGTCGTACGGGCCCTGTACCTCGACCTCACCGGGCAGCGCGTCCCGCCGCCCGTGCCCAGGCCGGGACGGGTCTTCGTGGCCGAGAACTACGCGCTGCTCTCCGTCGTCGCCGCCTCCCGCCGCGACCGGCCCCGGCCGCCCGCCGTCGGCCCGCCGCGCCCCGAGCGCCAGGGCGTGGAGACCGCCTGGTTCGCCGGCGACGATCCGCTGCCCTTCTTCGCGATGGCCGCGATCTGGCTGGGCCGCGGCCTGGCCAAGGCGGCCCGCCGTCTCGCGGCCGTGGTACGCCGACGGCTCGCCCGCGCCTCCGCGCCGACGCGGGTCCCGCCCGCGCCACGGCAGCGCGACCCCACCGACCCCACCGGTCCCGCCGCCCCCACCACCCAGTCCGACAGGGCGTCCATGTCCTGATGCGAAGGAGCGAGAACCGAATCATGTACGACTTGGCAGTGATCGGCGCGGGGCCGTACGGGCTGTCCGTCGCGGCGCACGCCGCCGCGGCCGGCATCGGGGTCCGGGTGTTCGGCCGCACCATGGCGTCCTGGCGCGACCATATGCCCAAGGGGATGTTCCTCAAGTCGGAGCCCTGGGCGTCGAACCTCTCCGACCCGGCCGGAGCGCACACGCTCGACCGCTACGGCACGCTCCAGGGCTTCGAGGCGGCGCACGGGAGGCCGCTGCCGATCGGGACGTTCAGCGCGTACGGCAGGTGGTTCGCCGAGCGCGCGGTTCCCTCCGTCGACGAGCAGACCGTCAGCCTGGTGACCCCGGCCCCCGGCGGCTTCCGCGTCGAGACGGCCGAGGGAGAGCGCACGACCGCCCGCACGGTCGCCGTTGCCGTCGGCGTGATGCCGTTCCGCGACGTCCCCGAGCAGCTCGCCGGGCTGCCCGCGGAACGCTGCTCGCACAGCAGCGGCCACCGGGACCTGAGCCGCTTCCGGGGCGAGGACGTCACCGTCGTCGGCGCCGGCCAGGCCGCGCTCGAGACCGCGACGCTGCTCGCCGAGGAGGGCGCCCGGCCACGGCTGGTGGCCCGTGCGGACCGGCTGAACTGGAACGCCCTGCCCGCACCCCTCCGGCGCCCCCTCCTGCGCGCCGCGCGCAGCCCGCACAGCGGCCTGGGCACCGGGTGGGCCAACTGGGTCTGGTCCGAGGCCCCCTGGGCTGTACGGCGCCTGCCCGCCTCCGCCCGCGAGCACATCGCGGCCACCGCGCTGGGCCCGGCGGGCGCGTGGTGGCTCAAGGAGCGCTACGAACAGCTGGTGCCCGAGCTGCTCGGCCACAGCCTGGCGAGCGCCTCGGCCGGCCAGGACGGCCGCCCGCGCCTCGTGCTGCGCGCGCCCGACGGCGGCACGCTGACCGTCGACACCGACCATGTCGTCGCCGCCACCGGGTTCACCCCCGACCTCGACCGGCTGCGGCTGCTGGACGCGGCCCTGAGGCAGGGCCTGCGGACGGTGGGCGCGGGCCGCGCGCCGGAGTTGAGCGCCGGGTTCGAGTCCTCCTGCCCCGGGCTCTTCTTCGCGGGGCTGCTGGCCGCGCCGTCGTTCGGCCCTTCCATGCGCTTCGTCCACGGCGCGACCTTCGCGGCGGGCCGGCTCGTGGCCGGGGTGCGGCGCCGGCTGCGGGACCAGGCCCCCGCGTACGCACCGGTGGCGATGCCGGTGCGGACGGCGTCCGCGCCGCCGACGGGAGCGCGGACGCGACAGGGGTGACGGAGTGCGAGGAGCGACGCCGTGACGGGAGTGACGGAGTGCGACCTTGATCGTTGACCCTGTGTCGCATGGGACTGAGCACCCCCCACAGTGCAGCCCGGGGCCTTGAGCTCCGGGCTGCACTGTTCGTTCAGGCTCTCGGGCTCAGAGTCCGTGCCGGCTGTGCAGCCAGCCCCGGCGTTGGGGCGACGGACCGGAGCGGATCTCCTGTTCGGCTGTGGAGGCGGCCGGATAGCGGGCGAGCCGGCTCCACTCCATGTCGGGCCTGCCCGGCAGGGTGCGGCCTGCCGCGGCCCACTCGCGGGTGAGCTGTTCGTAGATAGGGCTGGAACCGGAGGGCGGACTCACCGGGCTCGGTGCTGTGACCGTCGGGACGCGCTGCCATCGGGCGGGCGCGGTAGTTCTTGCCATAAGACGGCCAACGCGCATGGGCGGACGAAGTCACTGCGGGCGCGGTTGCGCGGGGGAAGGCAGGAACGGTTTTTCGATCCGTCGGGGCGTTTGGCGGCGAGATTCCCGCGCGACACGCGCCGGCGTGGAGGGGCTCCGCCGTGATCGGCCGTGATGATACGGAAAACGGTTCGTGTTTAAGGGGAACGATGCGACAGGCAGCGTCCGTACTGCTCCTGCCGGCACTTCTTGTCGGCGGCACCGCTTGTCAGAGTACGCATAGCGGGCCCGCTGAGGAGAAACCGTCCGCCGGCGTCGAAAGCGCCGGGCCGAAAGGGAGCGGCCGGACCGGAAAGGACTCGGCGGCGACGGGCCACGACGGGCCCCAGCGTGCGGCGACGTCGGGGCGCGCGTCGACAGCCTGGCTCGGCGACAGCGCTGACCTGCGCGGAAAGAGGCTCGGCGAGCATCTGCAGATGTCGGTGCAGGCGTACGTCGACCCCGCGCTGAGCGTGAAGAAGAAGCTCCGCCCGCAGTCCGGAAAGCGCTGGATGGGCGTCGAGATGGCCGTGGCGAACGTCGGCGGAAAGCCCTTCGACGCCTCTTCCGGAAAGATGTGGGCCGTCGACGGAAAGGGGAAGCGGTATCCGTCGATCAAAGCCGGAGAGATCACCACGGGATTCCCGCTCAAGCTGAACGCGCTGCCGGTGGGCGAGGACACCCACGGCTGGGTGGTGTTCGAAGTTCCGGAGAACGCGCGGATCGTACGACTCGACAGCACCGTCGGCACGGACTCGCGGAGCTGGCATCTCCAGCCTTCGTCCATCCAGGTGAATGGGTGAGGTGAGGCAGTCCGGCTGGGCACTAGGGTGCCGAGCCATGACCACAGCCTCTGCGAAGAATCCCCTACAGCGCGGTCAATTGGGCACGATTTCCGTGCTCGCGTGGACCGGAGACCCCGAAGCGGGGCACAACACCCCCTATCTGATCGCCTACTCCCTCGGCGACGGCCCCGACGGCGCCGAGGCGGGGGAGCAGGCGGTTCTGACGCTGATCGAGGAGGTCGGACTCGCGGTCGGCGGTCAGATGGCCGACCTCACCAAGTCCTCCGCGTCCCGGATCACCCTCCTCGTCGAGGGCGGCCAGGCCGTCCTCAACATGCCCCAGCTGAGCGCCCAGTGCCCCGTCCCGCCGGAGTGGCTCGCCGCGGTGCAGGAGCGCGGCCACGCGCACTTCATCATCGCCAGCCGCCCCTGGCCGGAGGCGGTCCCGGGCGAGCCGGTCACCGAGGAGGAGCTCCAGGCGTTCCTCGGCGACCAGGAGACGCTGCTGTCCTCGGCGCATGTGCTGGTGGCGGTGAGCCAGCTGCGCCGCTGACCTCGGGGGCCTCGCGGGCCTCGGCTCAGTTCCGTTCGAACGCGAAACGCAGAGCGCGGACCCGGTTGTCGAAGTTCGAGTCGACCAGATCCGGGACTCCCACGGCACGCAGATCCCTCGGCCTGGTGAGCAGTTCATGGAAGAGCGCCTTCATCTCCTGGCGCGCCAGATGGGCGCCCAGGCAGTAGTGCGGGCCGCCGCCGCCGTACCCCAGATGGGGGTTGGGACTCCGGGTGACGTCGAAGGCGTCCGGGTCCGTGAACACCGCCTCGTCGCGATTGGCCGAGGCGTAGAACAGCACGACCTTCTCGCCGGGCTGGAACAGGCGACCGCCCAGCCGGCATTCGGCGGCGACCGTGCGGCGGAACTGGATGATCGGGGTCGAGTGCCGCACGATCTCGTCCACCGCGCCGTCCGCGTGCCGCTCGAAGTCGGAGGCGAGCAGCCGGCGCTGCTCGGGATGGTCGGTCAGCAGCGCCAGCCCGTGGGCCATCGCGTTGCGGGTGGTCTCCACTCCGGCGACCAGGAGCAGGGAGAAGAACGCGCCCAGCTGGCGGGCGTTCAGCGCCTGGCCGTCGACGTCCGCGCACACCAGCGCCGAGATCAGGTCGTCGGTGGGGCGACGCCGGCGCTCGCGGGCGAGCCGCGCCATCACCAGCTGCAGATGGGCCAGGGCCCGCAGCCCGCGTCCGGGCATGCGCATCCGGGCCCGTACGCCCCGCTTCACCCCGACGTTCTCCGACGCCCGGTCGATGCGTTCGGCGATCTCAGGCCGGTAGCGCTGGGGGATTCCCATCAGATTGCAGATGACTTCGAACGGCATACGGGACGCGACGCTCGGCATGAAGTCCTGTGGCCGGGCGGCGATCATCTCGTCCACGACGCGGCGCGCGACCTCGCGCACGTCCTCCTCGGCTGCGGCCAGCAGCCGCGGCGAGAAGGCCCTGGAGACGATCTTGCGGAGCTGGGCGTGCTCGGGACCGTCCATGTTGACCATCGAGTTGCCGAAGACGGCCTTGGCCCAGGCGGCGGGCTCGGGCGTGGTGACGCCCGGGGAGCTGGCGAAGTCGCGCGGCCGACGGCTGGCCTCCGCCACGTCGGCGTGCTTGACCAGCGCGTAGAAGCCCCGGCCGGGCTCCCCGAAGTGCACGGGAGCGTCCAGCGTGCGCAGGTGTGCGAAGGCGGCGAGGCGGGCGGGGCGGGGCAGCCGCCAGAACTCCGGCGCGGCGAGGTCGACGCCCGCGGCGCCGGCCGATGACTGAGCCGAGCCGGAGTCCGATCCCTGAGCCGAGCCCTGCGTCGCCGTCTGAATCGGGACCTTCATGTGCATAACCTCCTGAGTCAGGCGGCCATGCTGGCACTGCCGACGCCGATTCCCGGCGACCGTCGCTGCGGACAGGCGCACTTTGCACTGCATCAGCCGTCCGGATCGTCGGTGTCTCGGAGCAGACGCCCCGGAGTGAATGCCCGGAGTGAATGCCCGGGGTGAATGTCCGGGGTGAATGTCATACAGGCAGCCAGCCGGCCGGCCCCGGACGAGGAACCCTTTCGGCCCCGTGTCGTTGTCAACACCGAAAGCACGGGCACGTCGGAAGAGTGGTCAGCGCGAGAGGCGGTACGACGATGGGCCTGATCGGGCACGGCGGCGGGGCCGCCGGAGCAGTCCTCACCCGTCGGCTCGCCCTGCGCGCGGTCTTCACGGTCGGCGTGATCGCGGGAACGGTCGGCGCGCTCGCCCCGGTCCTGGGCCGTCGGCCGGGGGCGAGGACCGACCGGGTGACGGCCCCGGACCGGGAGCACGGCCCCGCGCTGGAGCGGTTCGCCGAGATGTACCGGGGGCGGCACATCCAGGGGACGGCCACCGTGATGGTCCCGGCGGGCGAGTCGCCCGGCCGGCGCGCGGCGCGCACTGCCTCCGCGGCCGCCGTGCCGAGCGTCGAGGTGCGGATCGACGGACGGCCGCTGCACGTCATGCGGCGCGCGGACGGCAGCTACCTCAGCCTGGTGAACCACTACGAGTCCTTTCCGACGCTCCTCGACGTGGCCCGTGCCGCAGTCGACGAACTGGGCGACGCCCAGCTGTCGATGACCCCTCTGCACAGCGTCTGAGCCGGGAGGGCCAGCACCGGTGTACATCCGCAAGAACCAGCGCGACCTCACCCGCACCGAGAAGAAGCGCCTGGTCGACGCGTTACTCCAGGTCAAGCGCTCGGGGAAGTACGACGAATTCGTCAGGACGCACGGCCAGTACTACGTCCCCGACGCGGAGGAGGGTCCGCGGCCCGCCCATATGACCCCCTCGTTCTTCCCCTGGCACCGCAGGTTCCTGCTGGAGTTCGAGCGGGCGCTGCAGGCGGTCGACTCCGGGGTGTCGATTCCGTACTGGGACTGGACGGCCGACCGCACGCCCGCGTCGTCGCTGTGGGCCGAGGACTTCATGGGCGGTACGGGCCGGACGGGCGACCGGCAGGTGACGACCGGCCCGTTCGCGTACGCCAACGGGAACTGGCGGATCAACTCCCGTATCACCGACGGCACGTACCTCACCCGCGACCTGGGCCGCCCCTCCGACCCGATCGCGCTGCCGACCAGGGCCGAGGTGTCCAGGGCGCTGAGCGACCCGGTGTACGACACGGCCCCCTGGGACAGCACCTCCGTCGGCGGGTTCCGCAACACGATCGAGGGCTGGGGGACCGGCGGCGCCGAGCGCTGGGTCAACCACAACCGCGTCCACCGCTGGGTGGGCGGTCTGATGGTCGGCGCGACCTCGCCCAACGACCCCGTCTTCTGGCTGCACCACGCCTTCATCGACCTGCTGTGGACCCGCTGGCAGCGCGCCCACCCGCGCTCCGGCTATCTGCCGCGCCGCAGGCTGCCCGCCTCCGATCCGCAAGCCGGGCGGATCTTCAGCCTCGACGAGCCCATGCCCCCCTGGGACGTGAAGCCGTCGCAGCTCATGGACCACGAGCGCTTCTACCGCTACGCCTGACCGCCCCGGACACGACTGCGGCCTCCCCCGGAGAGAAGGGGGAGGCCGCAGTGCTGGGCGACGATCAGTGACCGTACGCGCCGTTGCCGCCCGAGGCGTTGACGCAGGTGTTGCCGAACGCCGGGTTGAGCAGCGCGATGATGTTCACGGTGTTGCCGCAGACGTTGACCGGCACGTGGACCGGCGCCTGGATGAGGTTGCCCGACAGGACACCCGGGGAGTGAGCGGCGACGCCATGCGCTCCGGCGTCGGCGGCGGCCATGCCGGCGCCGCCGGCGAGGATGGCACCGGTGCCGGCGACGACAGCGGCGGCCTTCGCGATACGCGACATCAAGATCTCCTTGCAAGACGAGAGGTCGGCCGCAGGGCTTGCGGCCTTCACGCTCCTTCAACGCCAAAGCGGATGGCCGGTAACGGGATGGCCGTCAAACTCGTCGGCCTCTGCACTCCTGGCCGACTGGCCGAGCCGTGGGCCCCCTCGGCTCCGCGAGCGTGGGCCCCCGCAGGACGCGCCCCGCGGCGCCGGTCGACCGTGACCCGTCGCGGGGCGGCCGCGTTGCACAGCGCATGACTCGATACAGGAAGCTCGCCGCGGCCGCGGCCGCCGTCTGCGCGGTCGTCGTGCCCGCGGCCGGCAGCGCACACGCGGCGACGACGGGCGCGAGCGCGGACGGCAGCGCGGAGCGGAACCGGAATCTCCTGCAGGCGCCGCCGGGCGGGGTGTTCAAGCCGGTCGCCGACGCGGCGAGCGGCAAGCCGCTGGACGGCGCGGTCCTCGGCCGCGACGCGGAGATCCTGGGCGGCTCGCTCGGCTGACCCCACGCTGTTCGATTGTTTGTTCGGTTTTATGGGTACCCTGGAGGCATGGCCGCACAACTTCAGGGCTCGCTGTTCGACCAGACCGACGAGATACGCCTCGGCTCGCCGGCGGACGTGCGGCGGACCGACCTCGGCGACGGCGCCTGGATCGACGAGCTGCCCGGGTGGCTCGCCGGGGCCGACGCGCTCTTCGCGGAGCTCGTCGACTCGGTGCCCTGGCGGGCCGAGCGCCGGCAGATGTACGAGCGCGAGGTGGACGTGCCCCGGCTGCTCGCGTACTACGCGGAGGGCGACCCGCTCCCGCACCCCGTGCTGGACGCCGCCCGCGACGCGCTGTCGCGGTACTACGGCGAAGAGCTCGGAGAGCCCTTCCGCACGGCCGGCCTCTGCTACTACCGCGACGGCCACGACAGCGTGGCCTGGCACGGCGACCGCATCGGCCGCGGCGCGCGCGAGGACACCATGGTCGCCATCCTGTCCGTCGGAGCGCCCCGCGACCTCGCGCTGCGCCCGCGGCACGGCGGCGGGACCGTGCTGCGCAGGCCGCTGGGCCACGGCGACCTCATCGTGATGGGCGGCTCCTGCCAGCGGACCTGGGAGCACGCCGTCCCGAAGTCGGCGCGCGCGGTCGGATCGCGGATCAGCGTCCAGTTCCGGCCGCGCGGGGTGAACTGAGCACGCGGGGTGGACTGAGCACGCGGGGCGAACTGAGCACGCGGGGTGGACTGAGCGGCCCGTCTAGCGGGCGGTGCGGCGCACCGAGCGGCCGGCCAGCACGTCCGTGCGGACCCCGTCCTCGATGACGAACCTGCCGTCGATCAGCACATGGGGGATGCCTACGGGCAGCGTGCGCGGCGCGTCGAACGTCGAGCCCGCCGCCACCGTGGCCGGGTCGAACAGGACCAGGTCGGCCCGGTAGCCCTCGCGGATCACGCCGCGGTCCGTCAGGCGCAGCCGGGCCGCGGGCCGGGAGGTGAGATGGGCGACCGTCTCCTCCAGGGTGAGGACGCCGAGCTCGCGCGCGTAGTGGCCGAGGTAGCGGGGGAACGTGCCGTACGCCCGCGGGTGGGGCTTGAGGCCCTGGAGGATGCCGTCGCTGCCGCCGGTGTGCACGCGGTGGCGCATGATCGCGCGGACGTTCTCCTCGTGGCCCACGTGCTGGAGGATCGTCGAGCCGAGCCGGTCCTCGATCAGCAGGCGGCGGGCCGTGGTCCAGTCGCTCAGACGGCGGCCCACGAAGCGAGCGAGGCCGGGCGCGGCGACGCCCGAGATCTCGATCGCGTCCCACTCGATGGGGACCCCGTGGCAGCCGTCGGAGCCGGTCTCCTCGAGGTCGCGGCGGATCTCCTCGGCGGTCTCGTCGTCCTGGAGGCGGGCGAGGACCGCCTCGGGGCCGCCCTCGTTCGCCCAGCTCGGCAGCATCGCGACGAGCGTGGTGCAGCCGGGGGTGTAGGGGTAGGTGTCGAGCGAGAGGTCCGCGCCCGCGTCGAGCGCCTCGTCGAGCAGGGCGAGCAGCTCGGGGGCCCTGCCCTTGTTCACGCCGAAGTTCATCGTGGCGTGCGCCAGGTGCAGCGCGCAGCCGGCCTCGCGGGCGAGGGCGACCATCTCCTCGTACGCCTCGAGCGCGCTGGCGCCGTACGAGCGGTGGTGGGGGCAGTAGTAGCCGTCGTAGCGGGCCACCACCCGGCACAGCTCGGCGAGTTCGGCGCCGCTCGCGTACATCCCCGGGGTGTAGGTCAGACCGGACGACATGCCGACCGCGCCCTGTTCGAGGCCCTCCGCGACGAGCCGGCGCATCCGGTCCAGCTCGGCGGGGGTCGCCGGGCGGTCCTCCCAGCCGACGGCGTGCATCCGGACGGTGCCCTGGGGGACGAGGTAGGCGGCGTTGACCGCGATGCCCCGGTCGAGGCGGTCCAGGTACTCGCCCACCGTGCGCCAGTCGAAGTCGACGTCGGACCCGTCGCCGTTCCAGCCGGTGATCGTCTGCCGGACCTGGGCGAGGGTGCGGTCGTCGACGGGGGCGTACGACAGCCCGTCCTGGCCGATCACTTCGAGGGTCACGCCCTGCGCGGCCTTCGCGGAGTGGTCGGGGTCGCGGAGCAGGGCGAGGTCGCTGTGCGCGTGCATGTCGATGAAGCCGGGGGCCAGGGCGAGCCCGTCGGCGTCCAGCGTCCGCCGGGCGGTGGGGCGCTGGCAGCCGGCCGCCGCGGCCTCCTTGACTATCGCCGCGATCCGGCCGCCGTCCAGGGCGACGTCCGCGCGGTACGAGGGGCCGCCCGTGCCGTCGACGACCTCGGCGTCGCGAATGACGAGATCCATGACCGGTCTCCTAGAAGAAGGTGCGGATGTAGTCGACGACCGTCCCGTCCGACTGGACGAGCGGGATCAGCTG
Organism: Streptomyces sp. NPDC051907; assembly: GCF_040681075.1. Lineage (NCBI taxonomy): Bacteria > Bacillati > Actinomycetota > Actinomycetes > Kitasatosporales > Streptomycetaceae > Streptomyces > Streptomyces sp. NPDC051907. The sequence continues at coordinate 18,633 of NZ_JBFAYB010000012.1, forward strand.
CCACTTGTCGAAGCTCGTGCACGGGTGGGACAGGCCCAGGCCGACCCAGTCGCCCACCTCCAGCTCCGCCTCCGGGCCGGTGCGGAGCCAGCCGTGCTGGTCGGAGAGGCCGGTGACGGCGATGCCGTCGGCCGCGCGGGTCGCGCCGGTGCGGGCGTCCCGGACGACCTGGGCCTCGGGGAGGTCGAGGTCGTAGGCGGCGTCGCGCTTGCCCGCGTTGACGAACGCCTGGTCCTCGGTGGGGCGGGAGACGACCTGGGCCCACAGACGGAACGCAGGCTGGAGCGCGCCCTCTTCGGGCACGCGGTTGAAGGGCGTGAGGTGGCGGTAGTGGCCGTCGTCGTGCGAGACGTACGCGCCGGAGCGCAGCAGCTTCAGCACCGGGCGGGAGAGCGCGGGGATCTCGGCGAACACGTCGGCGACGGCGTCGAACCAGGCGCTGCCGCCCGCGCTGACGACGATCTCCTCGGCCTCGGCGAAGCGGCCGGCCTTGTCGAAGTCGGCGGCGAGCGCGGTGAGGCGGCGCACCCACGCGTGGACGCGGTCGCTCGTGGCGTCGGGGACCTCGCCCTCGTAGCCGGCCACGCCGACGAGGCGCAGCGTGCTCGTGGCGGCCACGGCGTCGGCGACGGCGGCGCAGTCGGCGTCGGTACGGGCGCCGGTGCGGGCGCCGTCGCCCGCGCCGAGCTCGACCACCACGTCCAGCGGGCGGCCCGCGCCCGCGAGCGCCTGGTCCATCAGCTCAACGCCGCGCACCGAGTCGACGTAGCAGACGCAGCGGAAGTCGGGGTCCGCGTCGAGCTCGCCGGCGAGCCAGCGCAGGGCCACGGGGTCGACGACCTCGTTGGCGAGGAAGATCCGCTGGATGCCGTGGGCGCGGTAGACGCGGGCCTGGTGGGGGACGGCCGCGGTGATGCCCCAGGCGCCGTGCTGGAGCTGGCGGGCGAAGAGCTGGGGGGACATGGAGGTCTTGCCGTGCGGGGCGAACGCGAGGCCGTGCTGCTCGGAGTAGGTCTCCAGGAGCGCGAGGTTGTGCTCGACGGACTCGGCGGAGAGCGCGAGGACGGGCGTGGTGAAGCCGCCGGTGAACAGGTTCCGCCGCTGAGCCGCCAACTCGCCGACGGTCAGGCCCTCCGCGTCCGGGGGCAGCGCCTTGAACCGGTGGTCGACGTGCTCGTTCGCCAGCTCTTCCGCGGCGGTCTCGGCGGGCATGTGGCCTCCTCTTTCAGGGGTGTTGCACTATCTGCAACACCCATTGCGCATCTCGCTAACGGCTGTCTAACATCCGAGCCAACGCCGGGTCAACGGTGTCGTCCGGCGACCGACCAGCGAGGAGCTTGAGCGATCGTGACCGCCAGCGCGACGGGTGCAGCGAGTGTGCCCGTGCCCGGAGATCCCGTCGACGTCGTCTGCCTCGGCGAGTCCATGGTCGCCTTCGTGCCCATGAGACCAGGCCGCCTCGCCGACGTGCCGTCGTTCGTACGCGGCATCGGCGGCGCCGAGTCCAATGTGGCGTGCGGCCTCGCCGCGGCCGGCCACCGGACGAAGTGGGTCGGCCGGGTCGGCGCGGACGGCTTCGGCGAGCATCTCGTGGCGGCGATCGGGGCGTACGGAGTGGACACCTCGGCCGTCCAGCGCGATCCGCTGCGGCCGACCGGGGTCTACTTCCGCACGGCGGGCGAGCGGGCGACGGACCCGAGGGAGGTGATGGATCCGAGGCAGCCATCGGACCCGAGGGACCATGTCGTCGACGCGGTCCGCGGGGCGGAGGACCTCGCGGAGGTCGTCTACTACCGGGCCGGCTCCGCGGCCTCGGCGATGTCCCCCTCGACCGTGCGGCGCGACGAGCTCTGGTCCGGGCGCGTCCTGCATCTGTCGGGCATCACGGCGGCGCTCTCGCCGGACTGCCTCGCCCTGCTGCGCACCCTCACCGCGCCCGCGCCCGGCCGCCCGCTGGTGTCCTTCGACGTCAACTACCGCGTGAACCTGTGGCGTGAGGGGGAGGGGCCGCGTGTGCTGCTCGACCTCGCCCGGGGCGCCGACGTCGTCTTCGTCGGCGAGGACGAGGCGGAGGCGGCCTGGGGCCTGCGGGGCGCGAGCGCGATCCGCAGGGCGCTGCCGGAGCCGGCGGTCCTCGTGGTGAAGCAGGGCGCGGCCGGGGCGACGGCGTACGTACGGCAGCAGAGCCAGCCGAGCCAACAGGACCAGCAGTGTCAGCGGAGCCAGCAGGGTCAGCGGAGTCGGCCGGGCCAGCCGGGCCAGCAGAGTCGGCCAGGCCAACAGGACCAGCAGAGCCAACAGGACCAGCTGGGCCAACAAAACCAGCCGGGCCAGCCGAGTCGGCAGAGTCGGCCGGGCCAACAGGACCAGCCGGGCCAGCCGGGCCAGCCGGGCCAGTGGAGCCAGCAAGGTCAGCCAGGCCCGCAGAGCCAGCCGAGTCGGCGTACGGCGGATCCCCCCGGCGTCGACGCCGTCACCTTCGTGCCCGCCCTGCGCGTCGACGTCGTCGCGCCCGTCGGCGCCGGAGACGCCTTCGCCGCCGGGTTCCTCTCCGCCACCCTGCGCGGGCTCCCCGCGCGCGAACGGCTGCGGCACGGGCATCTCATGGCCGCCGCCACCCTCACCGTCGAGGGGGACCTCGGCGCCCCCGCCGCGCGCGACGACGCGGACCGTCTCGTCGCCCTCGACGGAGCGGGCTGGGGGAGACTGCGTCTCGGCCCCGGCTGGACGTCGGCCGTCGCGCAGGACCCGCAGGAGGTACGTACCGCATGAGCCAGACCGTCGACCGCGCGCTGAGCATCCTTCCGCTGCTCGCCCAGGGACCCGCCGACCTCGGGCAGGTCGCCGAACGCCTGGGCGTGCACAAGTCCACCGCGCTCCGCCTGCTGCGCACGCTCCACGAGCACGGCCTCGTCTACCGCCAGCAGGACCAGCGCTACCGCCTGGGCGCCCGCCTCTTCGCCCTCGCCCAGGAGGCCGTCGAGAACCTGGACGTACGCGAGATCGCCCATCCGCACCTCGTCGAGTTGAACGAGGCGTGCGGGCACACCGTGCACCTCGCCGTCTACGAGGAGCACGAGGTCCTCTACATCGACAAGGTCGAGAGCCGCTACCCCGTCCGCATGTACTCGCGGATCGGCAAGCCCGTCGCCATCACTGTCGCCGCCGTGGCCAAGCTGCTGCTCGCCGACCTTCCCGAGCCCGAGCGGCGCGCGCTCGCCGAGAAGCTCGACTACCCCATGTACACATCCCGTTCGACCCCCAACGCCGCCGCGTTCCTCAAGGAGCTCGCGGTCGTGCGCGAACAGGGATGGGCCACCGACCTCGGCGGCCACGAGGAGTCCATCAACTGCGTCGGCGCCCCCGTCCGCGGCGCGGACGGCCGGGTCGTCGCCGCCCTGTCGGTCTCGGCGCCGAACGTCGTCGTCACCGCCGAGGAACTCCTCGCCCTGCTCCCCCTGGTGCGCCGCACCGCCGGCGCCGTCAGCCGGGAGTACTCCGGCAACACACCCTCGAAGGAAGCCCCATGACAGAGAAGACCGAGAAGACCGAGACCGAGACCGAGAAGACCGCGATCACCCCCGCCACCCACACCGCCCCGCCCGCCAAGTTCTCCCACGGCGTCAAGAAGGGCAACATCCTCCAGGTCGCCGGCCAGGTCGGCTTCCTCCCGGCCGTCGAGGGCCAGGCCCCGACCGTCGCCGGCCCCACCCTGCGCGAGCAGACCCTCCAGACCTTCGCCAACGTCAAGGCGGTCCTCGAGGCGGGCGGCGCGAGCTGGGACGACGTGATGATGACGCGCGTCTACCTCACCGACGTCGACCACTTCGCCGAGATGAACGAGATCTACAACGCGTACTTCGAGGAGCAGGGCCTGACGGCCCCCGCCTCCGCCCGTACGACGGTCTACGTCGGCCTGCCCCAGGGCCTGCTCATCGAGATCGACGCCCTGGCAGTCCTGGGCTGATTCCGCTGAACCCTCTGCCGTACGGCACGGCGCTCGTCCCCGCAGCGCCGTGCCGCGATCCCCCCTGCCCAGAACACGCCCGCGAACAGAGAGATCCCCCATGCTCCTCGCCGCTGACGCCCCACCGCCGGCGCCGCCGCACACCGGCGGCCTGCTGCTCCTCCTCGACGGCGCCGCCGGTCTGCTGACCGTCGCCGCGCTCGGCATCGCCCTGCTGCTCTTCCTCATCGTCAAGGTCCGGCTCCAGCCGTTCGTCGCGCTGCTCGCCGTCTCCATAGCCGTCGGCCTCGCCGCCGGGCTGTCCGTCACCGAGCTCTTCGGCACCGTCCAGAAGTCCGCTGCCGTCTCGGTCGTCGAGGCCGGCATGGGCGGCATCCTCGGACACGTAGCGATCATCATCGGCCTGGGCACCATGCTCGGCGCGATCCTCGAAGTCAGCGGCGGGGCCGAGGTGCTGAGCTCCCGTCTGCTGAACCTCTTCGGCGAGAAGCGCGCCCCGCTCGCGATGGGCCTCACCGGACTGATCTTCGGCGTCCCCGTCTTCTTCGACGTCGGCATCTTCGTCCTCGCGCCGATCGTGTACGCCGCCGCCAAGCGCTCCGGCAAGTCGATCGTCCTCTACGCGATGCCGCTGCTCGCCGGACTGTCGATGACCCACGCGTTCCTGCCGCCGCACCCCGGCCCGGTCGCCGCCGCGGGACTTCTGAACGTCTCGCTGGGCTGGGTCATCCTGATGGGCGTCGTCGTCGGCCTCCCCGCCGTCCTCGCCGCCTGGGCGTACGCCTACTGGATCGGCAACCGCCTGTTCGTGCCCGTGCCGCAGGACATGGTGGAGGCGGCCGAGGACGCCAAGGCCGCCGTCGCCGCCGAGCGCGGCCTCACGGACGGGCGCGGCCTCACGGACGGGCAGAGCGCCGAGAACCCCGTCTCGCTCGGCACGGTCCTCACCATCATCGGCACTCCGCTGGTCCTCATCCTCGCCGCGACCTTCTCCTCCATAGCGCTGGATCCCAGCACGCTCCGCTCGGTCGTGGAGTTCTTCGGCAACCCCTTCGTCGCTCTGACCATCGCGCTGCTGATGGCCTCCTACCTGCTCGGCTTCCGGCGCGGCTGGACCCGCAAGTCCCTTGAGCGGGTGTCGACCGCGTCCCTGAAGCCCGTCGGCAACATCCTTCTCGTCGTCGGCGCGGGCGGCGTCTTCGGCGCGGTGCTGAAGGCCAGCGGCGTCGCGCAGGCGCTCTCCGACACCTTCAACGGCATCGGGCTGCCCGTCGTCGTCCTCGCCTACCTGATCGCGCTGGTGCTGCGCGTGGCGCAGGGCTCGGCGACGGTCGCCATCGTCACCACGGCCGGCATCGTGCTGCCGCTGGTGGAGAACGGCGACCACTCGCAGGCGTTCCTGGCGCTGGTCATCATGGCGATCTCGGCCGGCTCGATCTTCGCCTCGCACGTCAACGACGGCGGGTTCTGGATCGTCGCCAAGTACTTCGGCATCTCCGAGCGGGACACCCTGAAGTCCTGGACGGTGCTGGAGTCGGTCCTCTCGGTGGCCGGCTTCGCGGTCGCGGCGGCGCTGAGCCTGGCGGTGTAGGCCGGGCCGGGCGCGAGGCGGCGCGGCGGCCGGGCGGGCGGCTGGGCGGCCCGGGTCGCAGGCACAGTCGCGGTCGGGGCCCAGCTGCGGTCGGGGTCGCCGGGGAGTCAGGCCTCCTTGGTGCAGAGCACCGACCGGCCGCCGTCCACCTCGTAGTACCAGTAGTAGTTCTGGTCGTACTGGCCCTGGGAGCAGAAGCCGCGCGGATACGACGCCTGCGCCTTGTAGTAGCCGGTGATCTGGAGGACCTCGTTGTAGCCGGCGGGCACGGTGGTCGCGTCGCAGCTCCAGACGTTCGTCAGCAGCGAGGTGGTGACCTGCGTCCCGGTGCGCTTGGCCACGAAGCACTCGCCCTTGCGGAACTGGCGCTCCACGCAGAGCGAGACGCCGTACGCCGGCAGCGAGCCCCGGTGGTACCAGTAGGCGCGGCCGTGGCCCGTCGGGCAGTCCCCGAAGGCGACGCCGCTGCGGGCCGCCGTCACCCGCGTGTACGCGGTGGCCGAGCCGCACGCGACGCGCTGCGGGGTGGGGGTGGACCAGCCGTCGCGGCCGTCGGCGTACGCGCTGAGGCAGTCCCCGGTCCGTACGGCGCGGAAGGCGACGTCCTCGGAGTCGGGGGTGGGGCCGGACGACGGCGCGGAGCCGGCGTTGGTCGAGTCGCCGGAGGACCCCGCGGTGCTCGACGTCCCACCGCTTCCCAGAGTGGCCGAGCTTCCCGAGGTCCCTCTGGTGGAGCCGGTGCGGGAGGCGGACTCGGACTCCCACGGCTGCCATATCCAGAGGAGGAGAGCGATGAGGGGGACCGCGATCCAGCCGGTGGAGGACTTCTTGACGGGCGTGACGGGCGTGACGGGCGCGGCAGGCGGCTTCCTTGCGGCGGCCGGGGTCGTGGACCGGGCCTTCCGGCGGGGCTGGGCGGCGCCGCCCGAGCCCGAGCCGGCTCTGGCGGACATCGCCGACGCCGCCCGGGCACGCTCCTTTCGCAGCCGCTCCTCCTCCTTCCGCTCCTCCTTCCGGGCCTCCTTCTGCTGCTCCTCCTTTTTCCGGGCCTCCTCGCGCTCCTTGTCCCGCCGCTCCTGCGCGCGCCTCTCGCGTGCCTCGCGCTCGACACGTTCGACGCGCTCGCGCTCCTGCTTCTCCCGCTCCCTCTTCTCCTGCTCCGCCCGCTCCTCCTGCTGGGCCCGTTCCTCCCGTGCGCGCCGTTCCCGGTCCGCGCGGGCCCGGTCCTGCGTGTACACCCGCGTCGGGTCCGGCGGCGGCGTCGCCCGCGTCCGCTGGTCCACCGTCGGATCGTCGTCCGACGAGCCGCGCGCGAGCTCCCGCCCGTCCCGTTCGTACCGCTCGATCAGCTCCGTCCAGCGCGGCGGCAGCCACCGGCGCCCGCTGTGCGAGGTCGGCAGCCCGGCCAGGCCCTGCATGAACTGCGCCAGCACGTCCGCCGGCTCGGGCCGCTCGCCGGGCGCCGCCGCCAGGCACGGCCGGACCATCGGGGCCAGCTCCTTGGGCAGTCCCGCCAGGTCCAGATCGCCGCGCGAGACCCTGGCCAGCAGCCGCAGCGTGTCCTCGCCCTCCGGGTAGGGCGGTCTGCCGACCGCCAGATGGAAGAGCGTCGCTCCCAGCGAGTACACGTCGGACGCGGACGTGGACGGCTCGCCGCGCGCCTGCTCGGGCGAGGTGAACGCGATCGTGCCCAGCGTCAACGTGGTGCGGGTGATGTCGGTGGCGTGCGAGATGCCGAAGTCGATCAGGCGCGGCCCGCTCAGCGGCAGCAGGATGTTCTGCGGCTTCACATCGCGGTGGACGACGCCCTCCCGGTGCAGCGTGACCAGTGCCTCCGCGGTGCCCGCCGCCGCCCAGCGGACCGCCGACGCGGGCAGCACGCCCACCGTGCGCACCAGCTCGGCCAGCGAGGGCGCCGCGATGTAGTCGATCGCCATCCAGGGGCGCTCAGCCTCCGGGTCGGCGTCGCGCACCTTCGCCGTGTACGCGCTGTCGATGCGCCTGGCCAGCTTCACCTCGCGGGCGAACCGCCGCCGGTCGGAGTCCGCGACGACGCCCTCCGCGAGCAGCGTCTTGACGGCGACGAGCCGGTCGTCCCCGTCGGCCTTCGCGAGATAGATCCGCCCCATGCCGCCGGAGCTCAGCCGGCCTATGAGCCGGTACCGCCCCAGCTGCCGCGGGTCCTCCGCGCTCAGTGGCTGGATCCTGACCCCCGTCATGGTCTCCCCCTGTCGTCGCACGCCGTGCCTACAGTGCCACGACAGGGGGCCGGTGAGGGAGGGTCGGCCGACCGGCGAACCAGTTGTCGAATTCAGGTCAGCCGGCGCAGTACTGCTGCTCCTTGCCGATCGACCGGTACATGCAGTCCGCGTTCTCCACCAGCTGGAGCACCGCGTCCCGGTTGCGGCTCGTCTCGCGCTCGATCACCTCGTCGGGCGGGTAGAAGCCGCCGCCGCCGGAGGACGGGTACATCTCGAAGGTGTAGCTGAAGATCTTCTGCGCGCCCCACAGCCAGTCGTCGATCGAGCCGTCGGTGATGTAGAGGTCGCTGGCCTGCTCGGGCGAGTAGCCGTTGCTCGCCGCCATCTTCCTGCCGACCGCGGCGTGCGCGTCCCGGTCGTCCTGGGTCAGGCCGGGGGCGGTATCGCTGTAGGTGTAGCCGTACGGCCAGAGCACCAGCTCGCTGTACGTGTGGAAGTCGATGCCCGCCTTGATCTGCTGCTTGCCGCCCACGACCCGGCTGCGCACGAAGTCGGCGACGACCTTGACCTCGGGGGAGGACTCGGCGGCGCTTCCGCGGTAGGTCGCGGAGCCGGTCGAGCCGGAGGAGCCGCCGCAGCAGCCCCACTTGTAGTTCCAGTTGCGGTTCATGTCCGTGCCGACGTTCGAGGAGCCGGAGTTGGGCTGGCGGTTCTTGCGCCAGCTGCGGTAGGAGCCGCTGGCGATGTCGTACTCGCCGCCGTCCGGGTTGAGGTCGGGGACGATCCAGATCTCGCGGCCGTTGACGGCGTTGGTGATCCGGGAGTCCGTGCCGTAGTCCTCGCCCAGCTCGCGCAGCAGGTACAGCGCCATCTCGACGGTGAGGTGCTCGCGGGCGTGCTGGTGGTGGGTGAAGAGGACCTCGGGCTCGTTCTCGTCCGTCGCCACATTGTCGCTGATCTTGATGGCGACGAGGTCGCGGCCCTGGTAGCTCTTGCCGATGACCCGCTTGCTCATGATGCTCGGGTACGCGGCGATGCGCTGGTCGATCTCCGCGCTCATCTCGGCGTAGTTGTGGTAGCGCGAGTCGGCGGGCGGGAAGTCGAACGGCTCTACGGCCGCCCCGGCCGCTCTGCTCGGCGGTCCGGGCAACGCCTTGAGGGTGTGGCCGAGGGCGCGCAGCCGGGCGGCCTGGGCCGCGTTGGCGCTGACGACGATCGAGTGGTCGTCGACCTCGTCGATCGAGACGCCGGTGGCGGCGACGGCGGTGCGGGCGGCGGGAGTGGACGGCCCGTGGATCTCGTACTGCCGGGTCTGCTCCTCGGCGGCGGCTGCCGGGGCGGTCGGCGTTTCGGGGCTGCTCGATGACGCGGTGCCGCTGAAGGGAGCGGCCACTGCGAGCGCCAGCAGGGCCGCGAGAGTCGCGGTCCTTCTGCCGCGGATGCGAAGTCGCATGCTGTCTCCTGGGTGGGGAGTGTGGGGGGTGTGTCAGTTGCGACGCCATATGCGGTGCGGTGTTCAGTTGTCTGTTCTGCCGCCTGACCTGCTGTCAGATCGGCTGTCTGAGCTGCTGTCTGTACTGCTGTGTGCGCTGACTCCCGTCGTGTGGCCGTTCCGGTGTGGGGCACATGGTGAGGCCATGGCATGACCCGGTCAAGAGGTTTCGTTCGGCCATACTGCCGCCCGCGGCGGGCATCGGCGCCCAGGCGCTGGAGCGGGACGCGGGAATTCGCCCGAGCGGCGCAGTCCGCACGCGCAAAGGCCGCGCCTGCGGGGAGCGGAGGCACGGCCGTCGCGTCGGCGCCGGGACGGGTCCTACGGCAGGCTGTGGACGTGCGGGCCGACCGCGTTGGACCAGGCGTTGCCCGCGGTCGCGTCCCAGTTCGTGGACCAGGTCATCGCTCCGCGCAGCGCCGGGTAGGTCTTGGCCGGCTTGAACGACCCGCAGTTCGTGCCCCGGGCCAGACAGTCCAGCGCGTTCTTCACGACGGACGGGTCGACATAGCCGCTGCCCGCGCCCCGAGTGGACGCCGGCACGCCCAGCCCGACCTGGGAGGCGTCCAGACCGCCCTCGAGCTGGATGCAGGCCAGCGCGGTCAGGAAGTCGACGGAGCCCTGGGAGTAGACCTTCCCGTCGCAGCCCAGCATCGAGCCGCTGTTGTAGTACTGCATGTTGACGACCGTGAGGATGTCCTTCACGGCGAGCGCCGTCTTGAAGTACTCGGTCCCGGTCGACTGCATGTCGATGGTCTGCGGCGCCATCGTCAGCACCAGACCCGAGCCCGCCTTCTGCGAGAGCTGGCGGAGCGCCTTGGTGAGGTACGTCGAGTTGATCCCGTGCTCGAGGTCGATGTCGACGCCGTTGAAGCCGTACTCCTGCATCAGCGCGTAGGCGCTGTTCGCGAACGCGGTCGCGGAGGCGTCGCTGTTGATCGTGACGTTGCCCTTCTCGCCGCCCACCGAGACGACCACGGACTTGCCCGCGGACTTCTTCGCGGCGATATCGGCCTTGAAGTCGGCGACGGAGGCGTAGCCCACGGCCGGGTCCAGGTTGAAGACGATCTGGCCGGGCGTGGCGGTGGAGTCGGCGAACGACACGGCGATGATGTCGTACTGCGCCTGTACGTCGCGCAGCTTCTGCACGGTCGCGCCGTTGTCGAAGTTCTGCCAGTAGCCGGTCAGCGCGTGCCGCGGGACCCCCGGCCCCGGGCCGGGCCCGCCGCCGGTCGTCGTGCCGGTCACGGCCGCGGACTTGGCGGACTCCCCGGCGCTGTTGGTCGCGGACACCTGGAACTGGTACGAGGTGCTCGCCGCCAGCCCCGTCACGGTCGCCGAGGTCCCGCTCGTCGAGAGGACCTTCGTGCCGCCCCGGTAGACGTTGTAGCCGGTCGCGCCGGAGACGCTGTTCCAGGACAGGGCGATCGACGACGAGGTCGCCGAGCCCGCCGAGAGGCCTGCGGGGGTCGCCGGGACGACCGGGTCGGGGTCTGGTCCGCCGCCCCCGTCCGGGCCGAAGACGGAGACGTCGTCGACGTGGTAGGCGGCCTGGCCGTACCAGCCGTGGGTGTAGAGCGTCACGGAGGCAGTGGAGGCGCCGGTGGTGAAGGAGGTGGACAGCTGCTTCCACCCGGCGGAGTCGGGCGTCCACGTCGAGACGTCCGTGGTGCCGGTGCCGCTCACGCCGAGGTAGGCGTACCCGCCCTGCACCCAGGCGCTCAGCGAGTACCGGGAGTTGGGCTTCACGGCGACGGTCTGCGTGCACCGGGCGTTGTCCTGGCCGGCCGGGGCGGCCTTGAGCGCCGAGGCGCCGCCGTGCACGGGGGAGGAGACGGTTGCTCCGCTGCCGGCGCTGCAGGTCCAGTTGGCGAGCCCGGACTCGAAGCCGGCGTTCTTGACGACGTTGACGTCGGCGGCCTGGGCGGGGCCCGCGGCGCCCATGAGGCAGAGCCCGGTTCCGACGGCGAGCGCGAGCGCACCGCCGATCCATCTCCGTGCGCGTGAGGTGCGGTCCACTGGGTGCCTCCGGTGGGGGAGTCGGGGATGTGGAGGGGGGAGGAGCGGAACGGTGGCCACCGCGTTGCGGTAAAGCTGGTCCAGACCAATCGGGTTGTCAAGACCTCTGGCGTCGATTCGTATGCGGTGCGGACGCCGGATCTGGGGGCGGGCGGGCGAGCGTCGGCGAGGTGTGGTGTTCGGGTGCCTGTCGAGCTCGGGAGGGCGTCGGGTGGGCGTGGCGGGGGCCCGCTCGGGCGTCTGTCAGGCGTCGGCCAGGCGTCGGTCGGGCGTCGGGTCCGTACCGCTCAATTCACTGCCCTGAAACAGGAGTTAACAGATGACTCCTTCGCCCCTTTTCGCCTGTGCGGAGCGTGTGCGACTTGGGGCGCTGGGTTCTGAAAGGTGTTCTCTGCCTCCTGTCTGCTGGATAAAGTGCTCGTGCAGGAGCACTGCGTGAGGGCAGGGAACGGAGCAGTAGTGATCTGCGGACGTCGGGACGCGGCGGCCGGAGCGAACGGGGAACCATCGTGCCGACCGCGATAGCTGTCACCAGCGCCGATCTGGTGCTGCCGCCGAACGACCATCAGACGCCCACCGCCGCCGTGCTCCCGTCGCCCGACGACCAGTCGCTGGAAGCGGCACTCGCCGATATGACGGTCCTGCTGGAGCAGCACGGATATGTGATCGCCCTCTATCCGGCGTCGCTGCCCGTCGCCCATCAGCGCCGACTGCACACGATCCGGGCCATGCTGGAGAGCGACCGCATCGCCCTGCTGAAGCTCGATCTGCCGCCGCTGGGCGTCGCCGTGGTCGTACGGCAGATGCGCCAGCTGTCGGTCTGCGACTTCAGCGCCGGAGTCGTCGCCTCCGCCGCGCGGCTGCTCTCCCACTACGTCTACGCGGGCGCCCTGCTCGGCTCGGTCGCCAAGCTGGACCGGGTTCCGGTGAGCCTGAAGGCCCATGCGAAGTCATGGGTGCCCGGCTCCCAGTTCGGCGTCATGGCCAACCCGCGCCCGCAGCTGGTCAAAGTCGGCACGGGAGAGCTTCAGGGACCCGAGTTCGGCACTCAGCTCGTCGTGGCGAACGGGCAGTTGCAGTCGGAGTGGGTGACGGGCACGCTCGCCCCCGCCTGGCGGGTGCAGCAGGTGCAGGAGTCCGTGCTGCCCGCGGAGTCCCCCCGCTGGTGGGGGACGGCCAGAGTGATTGAATTCGCCGCCTTTCTTCCGGACATCTCCGTGCTCTACCAATTGGTTTCGTCCGTTCGGCGAGAGGTGTGCTCATGGTGTGGCATTCAACTGATCGGTGATCGCTGCGGGTTCTGCTCGGCCCCGCTGCCCGCAGCCGACCTCCCAGGTCATGGCAGCGGTGTCCGCAGTCCGGGAACCCCCGTGCACCAAGGGTCGTGAGCCGTCACCCGGGCGGCGGCCTCCCGATCCGGTCCGCCCCGCGGACGGCCCCCGCGGACCGCCCTGCGGACGGCCACTCGGCCAGCCGCCCGGATCGGCGACCTGATCGCCAGCCGGATCGCCAGCCGGATCGAGGACCGGATCGCCGTCCGGACCGACGCCCGGACAGCCCCTCAGCCCGCCACCCCGTCACCCGCTCCGCTACTCCACGTCTCCGATCGAGGTCGTTCCACCCATGAATTCTCGGCAGCGCCGCGGCATCATCCTTCTGCTCCTCTCGGTACTCTGCGCCTTCGGCGCGTTCGCCGGCGTGCTCTCGGTGATCAGCGACGTGAATTCGAAGGTCGGCCCCGAGGTGACCGCCTACCGGGTCGCCTCCGACGTCGCGCCCTATACGCCGCTGAAGCCCGGGCAGTTCGAGAAGGTCAGCATGCCCAAGCGGTGGCTCTCGCCCAGCGCGGTGACCGACCTCGGCGCCGTCGAGGGGAAGATCGCGGTCACCGAGCTGCGCAAGGGCTCGCTGCTCCAGGAGGACATGTTCGTAGCGCGGCCCCGGCTGGAGAGCGGCCAGCAGGAGATCGCCATCATGATCGACGCGGCGACCGGCGTCGCCGGGAAGATCCGCCCGGGCAACCTGGTCAACATCTTCGCCACCTTCGCCGGCAAGGACGACTCCCAGGCCGACCAGTCCCGGATCATCGTCGCCAACGCCAAGGTCATCGACGTAGGCGAGCTGACCGCGCTCCAGCCCAAGAAGGGCGAGCGCGCCAACCGCCCCACCGAAGCCGTGCCGATCACCTTCGCCCTGAACACCGCCGACGCCCAACGGGTCGCCTACGCCGAGTCCTTCGCCGAGCATGTGCGGCTCGCCCTGCTGCCCGACGGCAGCCCCACCACGCTGCGCCCCGGCGAGGGCAGCTACGACCTCTCCGAAGACAAGAACAAGTGAGGTCCGGATGACGACGCGTATCCTCCCCGCCGTCGGCGACCCCGACGCCGCCCGCTCGATCGGCGCCCTGCTCAGCCAGCTCCCGGACGCCGAGCCCGCCGCGCCGGTCGCCGACTCGACCTCGCTGCTCGACCTGCTCGCCCGGCTCGCCGGCGACTCGATCGACGAGCTGCCCGAGGTCGTGCTGGTCCACGAGCGGATCGGTCCCGTGCCCGCCCTCGAGCTGATCAGAGAGGTCGCCCTCCGCTTCCCGGCGGTCGGAGTCGTCCTGGTCACCGCCGACACGAGCTCAAACCTGTTCTCCGCGGCGATGGACTCCGGCGCCCGCGGGCTGGTCGGACTCCCGCTGTCGTACGAGGAGCTGGCGCAGCGCGTCCAGGCCGCGGCCGGCTGGTCGGTCGGCGTGCGCCGCCACCTGGGCCAGGGCGCCGACGTGTTCAGCGGGCCCGGCGGGACCGTGGCCACGGTGAGCGGCGCGAAGGGCGGGGTCGGCACGACGGTCACCGCCATCCAGCTCGCGCTGGCGGCCCGCGCCTCCGGCCACTCCGTCGCACTGGTCGACCTCGACCTGCAGAGCGGGGACGTCGCCTCCTATCTGGACGTGCAGTTCCGCAGGTCGGTCGTGGACCTCTCGGCGATCCAGGACATCTCGCCGCGCGTGCTCCAAGACGCGCTCTTCAGCCATGAGACCGGCATAGGCCTGCTGCTCGCGCCCGGGGACGGCGAGCGCGGCGAGGACGTCGACGACCGTCTCGTACGGCAGATCATCAGCGCCCTGCGCCACCGCTTCGACATCGTCGTCCTGGACTGCGGCACGTATATGAACACCGCCAACGCGGCCGCGATCGAGATGGCGGACACCAGCGTGCTGCTGACCACGCCCGACGTGGTGACCGTCCGGGCGACCAAGCGGATGGTCAGGCTCTGGGACCGGCTCCAGATCCGCAAGGCGGAGGAGACGCTCACCGTCGTCAACCGGCATACGCGCCATACGGAGATCCAGCCCGCTCTCGTCGAGCGGATCACCTCGACCCGGGTCTCCCGGGTGACGATCCCCGCCAACTACAAGGAACTGCAGGCGGTCGTGGACGCCGGCCGTATGCAGGATTTGGAGGCCAAGTCCACGGTGAGACAAGCACTGTGGGCGCTGGCGGGAGAGCTGGGGCTGGTGAGGGTCTCGCCGGGGCACGCGGCCGGGGACAAGCAGGGCAGGTCCCGCGGCGAACGGGCGGCGCTCCTGCCCGCCCGCCGAGCGGGGCGCAGGTAGGCGGGGAGCGGTGGCCGGGAGAGGTGGGCGGGTGTGGTGGCCGGGAGTGGCGAGGGGTGGTGAGGGGGTGGGACGCGTGATGAGAGGCCGAGCGGTTCGGGGCGGAGTGTCGACGGGCTGGTCGCCGCGGGGCGGAGTGTCGACGGGCTGGTCGCAGGGCGGAGTGTCGACGGGCTGGTCGCCGCGGGGCGCGCTGCGAGGCTGGGCGGCGAGGCGCCGGGCGGGCTGCTCGCTCGACGACCGCGGGCAGGCCGCCATCGAGTTCACCGGCATGGTCCCGATCATCCTGGTGACCCTGATCGTGCTGTGGCAGTCGGCCCTCGTCGGCTACACCTTCGTGCTCGCCGGGAACGCGGCCGACAAGGCGGTGAGGGCGGGGACCGTGGCGCCGAACGGTTCTCGCGTCGCGGCCTGCCAGGAAGCGGGTCGGAAGGACGTGCCGGGCGCCTGGAGCCACAGCATCTCCTGCCAGCAGGAGGGCGATCTGGTCACCGCGCGCGCCGAACTCGACGTCCCGCTGCTCTTCCCCGGGGGCTTCAGCCTGCCGATCACCGTCCCCGGGCACGCCGCCGCCGCGACGGAGTGGAGGGAGTGATGAGGAGGAGGGGCCGGAAGGGGGCCTTGGGCCGGGAAGGGGTCTTGGGCCGCACATGGGTCCCGGGCCGGAAGCGGGCCATGCGCGGGGACAGGGGGCAGGCCATCGTCGAGTACGGCGGCTGGCTCGCGCTGCTGCTCTTCGTCTGCATGGTCGCCGTCCAGGTCGGCCTCGCGGTGTACGCGGCTCAACAGGCGGGGACCGCGGCGCGGGCGGCGGCTCGGGTGGCCTCGCAGGAGGAGGCGGAGATGACCGCGGAGGCGGCCGGGCTGGCGGCGGTGAGCCCCTGGCTCGACGCTTCGATCGGCGCTCCGACGGGCGGGGACGACGAGGTCACCGTCACCGCCGAGATCGTGATCCCGTCGATCGTCCCGGGCATCGGCCTCGGAGAGGCGAGGAAGAGCGCCACGATGCCCCGCGACTGAGAGCTGCGGGCCGCCGGCGTACCTGCGTACCGGCGTACCGCCCACCGAGACCCGGCCACCGACCACTGACCGAGCCCCGCCCACCGACCTAACCCCCGACCCCGAGCCGCCGACCTAGCCTCCAACCCCCGACCCCGACCCCCGACCTAGACGACCCCGACCTCGACCCCCGACCTAGACGACCCCGACCCCCGACTGAGCCAGACGTCAGAGCCAGCACCAGGCAAGCCAGCCCCACCAGGGAGTTGAACCTCATGAGTCTCCGGGCGCGCATCAGCAACCCCGAGCCCTCCAGCGGGCACAGCGAGGAGAGTCGGCTCGTCGGGGTCTACCGCGCCAAGCTCCTTCAAGAGATCGACCTCGCCGAGATGTCCGCCCTCGCCGCGGCCGAGCGCCGCGCGCGCCTGGAGCGGGTGCTGGGCCACATCATCAGCCGCGAAGGCCCCGTCCTCTCCTCCGTCGAGCGCTCCCACCTCATCCGCAGGGTCGTCGACGAGGCGCTCGGCCTCGGCATCCTGGAGCCCCTTCTCGAGGACGCCTCCATCAGCGAGATCATGGTGAACGGCCCCGAGCAGGTCTTCGTCGAGCGCAGCGGACGGCTGGAGCTGCTCCCGCTCCGCTTCTCCTCCAACGAGCAGCTGATGCAGACGATCGAGCGCATCGTCTCCACCGTCAACCGCCGTGTGGACGAGGCCAATCCGATGGTCGACGCCCGTCTGCCCAGCGGCGAGCGCGTCAACGTGATCATCCCGCCGCTCTCGCTGACCGGCCCGATCCTCACCATCCGCCGCTTCCCGCGGGCCTTCACCCTCCAGGAGATGATCGGGCTGGGCTCGCTCGACGAGAACATTCTGATGCTGCTCGCCGGTCTGGTGCGGGCGAAGTTCAACGTGATCGTCTCCGGGGCCACCGGCACCGGCAAGACGACCCTCCTCAACGCCCTCTCCGGCCTGATCCCGGACACCGAGCGCATCGTCACCATCGAGGACTCCGCCGAGCTCCAGCTCCAGCAGTCGCATGTGATCACGCTGGAGAGCCGCCCCGCCAACGTCGAGGGCCGGGGCCAGATCACCATCCGCGACCTCGTGCGCAACTCCCTGCGCATGCGCCCCGACCGCATCATCGTCGGCGAGGTCCGCGGCGGCGAGACCCTCGACATGCTCCAGGCGATGTCCACCGGCCATGACGGCTCGCTCGCCACCGTCCACGCCAACAGCGCCGAGGACGCCCTGATGCGCCTGCAGACCCTGAGCTCCATGTCGGAGGTCGAGCTGCCGTTCGTCGCCATCCACGACCAGATCAACAGCGCGGTCGACGTCCTCGTACAGCTCACCCGGCACGCCGACGGCGCCCGCAAGATCACCGAGATCGCGATCGTCGACTCGTACGGCCGCGAGGACTACCGCATCGTGACCGTCTGCCGCTTCGAGGCCCAGCCGATGGCCGCGGACGGGCGCATCTACGGCAGGTTCAGGTACTTCCCGCTGCCGCGCCAGGTCGCCGAGCGCCTGTACATGGCGAGCGAGGCGATACCGCTGGCGTTCGGCGTCGCCGACTCGGCCGACGAGCTCACCTCCCGTACGTCCACCGCCTGACACCGCCTGACACCCCTGAGACCTCGCCCACTAGACCTCTAGACCTCGCCCTGAGACCCCCTAGACCCCGCCCCCGATCCGGAGAAGCCGCCCGCCATGGACAACCTTCCGCTGCTGACGACCGGCGTCACACTGCTCGGCTGTGTGCTCGCCGTCCTCGGAGTGCACGCCTACTCCTCCGGGCAGGCCCAGCGGCAGGCCCTCGTCGAGAGGATGTCCCAGTCCGGACCCCTCGCCATCGAGAGCGGCGCCCGCCGTCGGCGCTTCAGCGGACTCGACCGGCGGCTGCGCAGGACGCGGCTCGGCAAGCGCATCGAGCGCAAGCTCGTCGCGACGGGCCTGGACGTGACCCCCGGCGAGTACGCCGTATACGTCGTCGCCGCCCTGCTCGCCCTCTACTCCATCGCCGCCTCGGTCTTCGCGCCCTTCTTCGGGCTCATCGCGGCCGTCATCGGCCTCTGGGGCGCCAACGGCTTCCTCAACTGGCAGCGCATGAAGCGTACGGAGGCGTTCATCAACCAGCTTCCCGAGCTCACGCGCGTACTGGCGAACGCCACCCAGGCCGGCCTTGCGCTGCGCACCGCGATCAGCATGGCCGTGGAGGAGCTGGACGACCCGGCGCAGGAGGAGCTGCGGCGGGTGTCGGACCAGCTGGCCCTCGGCCGCTCGCTGGACGACGCGCTGGGCGACCTCGTCGAGCGGCTCCCCTCGCGCGAGCTGAACGTCCTGGTCTCCACCCTCATCCTGTCCAACCGGGCGGGCGGCGCCATCGTCTCCTCGCTGCGCAACCTCACCGAGACGCTGGAGGAGCGCAAGGAGACCCGCCGCGAGGTCACGACCACGCTCTCGCAGATCAAGGTGACCGCCGTCGCCGTTCCCGTACTGGGCATGGGCTTCCTGCTGATGATCAACGGAATGCGGGCCGGCGCGCTCGACGACATGACCAGCGCCGTGGGCGGCCGGATCGCGGTGGTCGTCGCGGCGGGCCTGTACGCCCTCGGCTTCGTCCTCATCAACCGCCTCACACGCGTCCGCATCTGAGACCGAGAACGAGAACGAGACCGAACACCCGAAGGGAGGGAACACATCATGGGACTGCTCTTGGCCGCCGTCGTCGGGCTCTGTGTCTACGGCGCCTTCCACGGCATCCGCATGTACCGCGCCGACGCCAAGCTCCCCGGCGACCTCGCCGTCGCCCTGGAGGTCGGCGCCACCCGCACCAGCGCCACCGGCTCCGCCATAGACCGCCTCGGCATGCGCTACGCGCCGTACATACTGCGGCTGATGGGCCCCAAGCGCGTCGACGCGGTCCGGCGCCGGCTCGACATGGCCGGCAACCCCGGCGGACTGACCATCGACCGCTACGCGGCCCGGCGCGCCGTCTACGGAGGACTCGGCACGCTCGTGGCGCTGGGCATGCTGATGAACGGCCACCTCGTCTTCGCCGTGCTCTTCCTCCTCTACGGACTGTTCTGGACCGACGTCCTGCTCAAGGCCGCGATCAGCCGCCGCAGGGACGACATCGAGCGCACCCTGCCGGACTTCCTGGACGTCCTGGCCGTCGTCGTGTCGGCCGGCCTCGGGTTCCGGCAGGCGCTGGAGCGGGTGTCGGAGAAGTACGAGGGCCCGTGGGCCGACGAGCTCCGCATCACCCTGCGGCAGATGGACATGGGGGTCGGCCGGCGCGAGGCGTTCGAGCAACTGCGCAGGCGCAACGAGTCCGACCAGGTGTCGATGTTCGTCTCCGCTCTCCAGCAGGGCGAGGAGCTCGGCGCGCCGATCGTCGACACGCTCATCCAGATCGCCAACGACATGCGCAGGACCGACGCGCAGAACGCGCGCCGCAAGGCCGCCAAGGCCGTGCCGAAGGCCACGCTCATCGTGACCAGCTTCATGCTCCCCGGGACGATGATCCTGATCGTCGTCGGCTTCTACTACGCCTCCAACGTCAACTTCAACGACATCTTCGGAGGCTGAGCCATGGGGCCGCCGCTGAAGGCGATGAAGAGGAGCGTCATGCGCAGGGCGCCCTTGAGGAGAGCGGCGCTGAGGAGAGCGGCGCTGTTTGGGGGCGGCACCGGCTGTGAGACCGGCTATGACATGAGCGGGGGGCCGGGCGGGGTCGGCGGGCAGGGCGGGGGCGGCGGGCCGGGCGGGGTCGGCGGGGCAGCCGGTTTCGGCGGGCCGGGCGGGGTCGGCGGGGCAGCCGGTTTCGGCGGGCCGGGCGCCCCGGGCCATGTGCCGTCCCTGCCGATCCAGGTCAACGCCCTCCAGGCGCTGTGCCGCCAGCTGTTCGGCTTCCGCCTCGCCATGACCGCGCTCGCCGCCCCCTTCGCCCTCGCGGGCGTCGACCGAGGGCTGGGCGGCTGGCTCGTCGGCGCGGCCGTCCTCGTCACCGTCATGGTCTCCTACGTCCTGCTGCGCGACTGGGAGCGCTTCGGCCCGGTGCTGCTCCGCCACCCCTCGCTGCTCGCCGTCGACATGCTGTTCGGCGCGCTGCTGCTCTTCTCCGCGTCGCCTGGCTCCACGCTCGCGTACGTCACCTTCTGCACCCCGCTGCTCGCCGGCCTGGTGTACGGCTGGCGGGGCGCCGCGATCTTCGCGCCGCTCCAGTCGCTGCTGCTGGCCGCCGCGTACGCGATAAACCAGCGGATCGAGGCGGACGCCTCCGCGCTGCTGTTCGTCGGCCTGTGCGTGCTGGCGGGAGCGGTGGGCGGCACGCTGCGCAATCTGCTGCTCGGCTTCGGGGCCGCCTCCCAGGCGCTGACGGAGACCCGCGCCCGGCTCGCGGTCAGCGAGGCGGTGGAGGGGGAGCGGGCGCGGCTCGCCCGCGAGATGCACGACTCCGTCGCCAAGACCCTGCACGGCCTGGCCCTCGCGGCGGACGGCCTGGCGAGCACGGCCGACCGCATGGACCCGCTGACCGTCCGGCGCCAGGCAGAACTGGTGGCCCGCTCGGCCCGCCGCGCGGCGACCGAGTCCCGGGAGCTGCTGTCCGACCTGCGGCGCGAGTCGGGCCTGGACGGCGGCGCGGACATCGTGGCCGAACTCAGCGCCCGTACCGAGGACTTCGCACGCCGTTCGGGCCTGCGGGCGACCTTTCGCACGCTCGGCGACGACCCCGTTCCCACGGCGCCGCGCGCCGTGGCCCGCCAGCTGCTGACCATCGCGGGCGAGGCGCTGGAGAACGCCCAGCGGCACGCGGGCCCCAGCCGCGTGGACGTGTCGGCGGGCATCGTCGGAGACGTCCTGCGGATCAGCGTCTACGACGACGGGCGGGGCCTGCCCCCGGGAACGTCGCTCGATGCCCTGCGCCGATCCGGGCACTTCGGCCTCGTCGGCATGGTCGAGCGGGCGGCGACGATAGGAGCGCGCATCCGCATCGGCAGGGGTCAGGCGGCGAAGGGCACGGAGATGCTGCTGGAGCTGCCGCTCGCGGCGCTGGGGCTCGTACGGGGGATACCGGCCCAGGCGAGGCGGCAGCACCGGGCGCCGATGCTCAACTGACCGGCCCGCGCCGCGCGGGCGGCGGTCGCGGCTCGCCTCCGCGCTCCTCCGCCTCCGCGCTTCTTCGCCTTCTGCCTTTGCACTTCACCCCCTACCGAATCCCCTCACTGAGAGGAGGCTGCAGCCATGCCGGACGACGTCTCCCGGAGCTCGGGCCAGAACTGGACCCAGCAGTCCCATGTCTCGCAGCACACGTCCTCGCACGCCACCCCCCTCAGCTCCGACCAGACCACCGGAACGCTGCGGGTGGTCGTCGCCGACGACAACCCGGTCGTACGGGCCGGCCTGACCGTCCTCCTTCAGGGCCGCGCGGACCTCGTGGTCGTCGCGGAGGCGGCCGACGGGCGCGAGGCGTACGACGCAGCCGTCCAACACCGCCCCGACGTCGTCCTGTTGGACGTCCGCATGCCGCGCGTCGACGGCCTCTCGGCTCTGCCGCACCTGGTGCGGCTGGCGCCGGTGCTGATGATGACGTACAGCCGCGAGAGCGAGATCGTGCGCGAGGCGCTGCGGCTGGGCGCGAGCGGCTATCTGGTGCACGGCGAGTTCACGGTGGACGAACTGACTGCGGCTGTAAGGGACATCAAGCGTGGCCGCAGCCGTTTCTCGCCTTCTGCTTCCCATGCGCTGGCGAGCGGCGCGCGGGACTCACGGGACGCGCGGGGCCGATCACAGGAGCCCCAGGCGCCGCACGGGCCCCAGGGGGTGCGGCGGCAATTTGCTCAACCATCTTCGCTTTCGCAAGCGGATATGGCACATTCGACTCGGGGTCCCAACGTAGTCAGGGGACTGCACGGTGTGATCACCGAGCTGAGTCAGCGGGAGGTGGAGGTGATGGACCTGATTACGTCCGGGATGACCAACCAGCAGATCGCAGCCTCCTGCTTCATCAGCGAGAAGACCGTCAAGAACCACATCAACCGCATCTTCGCCAAGTTGAACGCGGGCAGCCGGGGCGAGGCCATCGCCATCTGGCACAGCGTGACGCGAGGAGGTGCGGGCCGGCATGCCTGAACGCGCCCAACGCGATTTCTGGCCTCGGAGTTGGGCCCTGAGGCCCATGGCGGGGCGAGTGCCCTCGGCGTACGGTTCCGATGTCGCCAGCGATTCCGGTCGAGAGGACGCCGGAAACGCGGGAGGCGACGCAAGGGGCTTGGACGCAACCGGAGGCGAACGGCATGAGGGACACCGGCCTGAAGGCCGCGGCGGCCGCGAGGGCGCACGCGGCGGCTTGGCGCGACGCGCTGCTCGCGGGGGTCAAGGGCCGCAGAGACAGGGGGCAGGGGGCGATCGAGTACGTCGGGATCACCATCCTGGTGGTGGCGATCGTGGTGCTGCTGCTTCAGACCAATGTGGGCAACGACATTGCGAACAAGTTCACCGAGAAGATCAATTCCGTCCTCAACGGCGGTGGCGGGGGCGGCGGCGGGGGCTGATCCCGCAGTCGGGCCGGGACACAGGGCAGGCCACACCGCTGTACATGGCAGCGGTCGTCGGTCTGCTCTTCTTTGCGCTCGTGTACCTCGCACTCGGCCAGGCGGACATCACTCGCAACGGAACGCAGACCGCCGCCGACGCGGCGGCGCTGGCGGCCGCCCAGGAGTCGAGGGACCAGCTGAACTTGGCGGACTACCTCGAAGACCTCGGCGGCCTCTTCGGCGACGAGGTGATCGGTGGCAACGGCTGCGCGGAGGCTGTGAACTTCGCTGTCAAGAACGGTGCGGCGGAGGAGGTCGGCTGCGATCCGCTGGGCGACCGCTGGGGCTTCAGCGTGGAGGTCACGTCGGCAGAGCCGATGGGGGAGAGCATCATCGACGGCACCGAGGACGACCACGCGAGGGCCGAGGCCACCGCTGTGGTCGAGTCCCGTTGCGACTTCGAGCCCGAGGAACCGGCCGAGCCCGCAGAGCCCTCCGAGGGCGAAGACGATCCGGACCCCGGCGAGGAAGCTCCCGATCCCGGCGAGGACGAAGAGCAGAAGCCGTCCCCGGGAAAGCTCCTCTGCGACACCCAGGAGTGGACCATCGACCCCGAGAACCTGGAACTGCTGCCCGACATGGCGGAGCTCTTCACTGTGCGACTGGCTGAGGACTGATCTTCAATGAGAGCAAAGGAACAGGATTGATGAGTATGCGGCACATGAGGACCATGCGCCGGGCGGGGGCGGCAGCCTTGCTCTCGGCCGCCTTGACCTTCTCCCTGACGGCATGCGGCGGCGACGGCGACGGCGACCCGAAGTCCAAGGAACAGGGCACGTCGGCCCCCAGCCAGAGCGGCGGCGACGACAAGGGCTCCGCCGCGCCCGAGCAGAAGCCCAGCGAGCCCATCGCGAGGGTCAAGGGCGACGGCGGGCTGGAGCTCTCGGTGTTCTCCGCCAGGCGCGACGAGGGCGGATTCCTCACCATAGACGGGCAGATCAACAACACCGGCTCGCAAGGCTTCACCGTTCCCGTCCAGTGGAACGGCCTGGAGCAGGCGGTTGCGGCCACGGGCCGGTCCTTCGCCGGCATGACCCTCGTGGACTCCAAGGGCAAGAAGCGCTACTACGTGCTGCGGGACACCGACAACCGTCCGCTCACCACGTACGCGTACAACAGCTACATCAAGCCGGGGCAGACGCTGACCTTCTTCGCCCAGTTCCCCGCGCCCCCGCAGACGACCACCACCGTCGCCCTCCAGTTCCCCGGGTTCCCCAGCACCTCGATTGAGCTCTCCTGATGAGGACCCCCACCGCCTCCCCCACCCCCCGCGTCCGCGCCCGGGCGGCCGTGACCGTGCTCGTCGGGGTCGTCTCCCTCGGGCTCGTCGGCGGCGCCGACGCCCACGCCGACGACGATCCGTACCCCACCCCGAACGCCGCCGCGCCCGTTAAGCTCGACGCCCGCGACTCCGACCTCAAGCTCCCCGAGGGCGCGACCCTCGCGGCGCCCAAGGTGCTCGACATCAAGTCCGTCGTAGAGGACCTCAGCGGCGAGGAGCGGCGCGAGGAGACGAACACCGACATCACGATGGCGCTCCAGGCCGAGGTGCTGTTCGGCAAGGACAGCGCCAAGCTCTCCGAGGACGCGAACGCCCGCATCGCCGCCATCGCCGCGGAGATCAAGGCCCAGGACGCCCGGAAGGTCCGCGTCTTCGGCTTCACGGACGACCTCGGCACCTCCGAGCACGGCGACGTCCTGTCCAAGAAGCGCGCCGACGCCGTGCACAGCGTGCTGTCGCAGCAGTTGAGCGAGCAGGGCGTCTCGTACGAGATCCGCGGATACGGCGAGGACTACCCGATCGCGAACAACGCGACCGAGGAAGGCCGTAAGAAGAACCGCCGAGTCGAGGTCTCCTTCCCCAGGAGCTGAGGCGACGGCAGAGCCGGCCCCGGCAGCGCGCTGCGGGCCGGCTCTCCTCTGTGCGGCCTGAAGTGCCGCCAAGTGCGGCCGGAATGCCGCCAGATGCGCGGCCGGACCTACGGGCAGACTGATGTGGTGCTGCTGAGGAGCGGAGCAATGACAAGGGGCAGAGCCGGAGAGGTCGGCGTGCCGACCCGCAGAACCGGCAGAACCCGCGCAACCGGCGCAACCGGCGGGACCCGCGCAACCCGCAGACCCCGTGGAACGCTCAGCGCTCTCGCGGCCGCCCTCGCGCTGGTGACCGCCTCGGCCGGGGTCGCCGGCGCGGACGGGCCGGCCGACGGGGGCGCGGCGTACGAGACGGCGCGCGACGCGCGTGCCGTACGCGGCGCATCCGTCAGCACGGAGGGGCCGCGGCTGCGGACGGGGACGTACACCGACACCATCGCCACGGGCGCGAAGAAGTACTACCGAGTGGCGCTGGACGACACCTCCAACGCGTACGTCTCCGCCGTCCTCGCGCCCCCGCCCGGCGTCGAGGTGAGCCCCGGGGACGGGCTGCGGATCTCCCTGGAGTCCACGGACGGCGCGAAGTGCAGCGTCGCCAACGAGGTCACCTTCGGCAGCACCACCGCGCGGCCCATCGCCGACTACGCCACCCGGCGCATCGGCCCGGACCGGCAGTGCCAGAGCGCGGGGGACTATCTCTTCAGCATCCAGTGGATCGGCACGGGCGCCGGGCCGGGTACGACCGGGTGGCCGGTGGAGCTGAAGTACATGACGGAGCCCGGGCTGGTGGCCGGGGCCGCCACGCCGTCGGCGCCGTCGGGCTGGAGCTCCAAGGCCCCCGCGCCGGAGCCGGGGCAGGGCGCCGGGGCGCCGGTGAGCGGCGGGACCGGATTCAACGACGCCCCGACTGTGACGCCGGGCGCCTGGAAGGACGAGCTGAACCCGGGCGAGAGCAGGTTCTACAAGGTGCCGGTCCAGTGGGGCCAACAGCTGCTCCTGAACGCGGAGTTCGCGAACTCGACCGCCCGCCAGCCGCCCTTCGTGGTCGGCGGGCTGCGGCTGTCGCTGTTCAACACGGCCCGCGGGTTCGTGCGCAGCGTGGACGCCGACTACGTCGGCAAGCCCGCCTCCGTGGGCTTCGCGCCGGCGCCCGCGTCCTTCGCCAACCGCACCTCCGCGCAGGACGACACGGGCGCGATGCGCTTCTCCGGCTGGTACTACGTCCGGGTCTCCCTCGACCGCCAGGTCGACAGCCCCCTCCCCATGACCCTGCGGGTGGGCCTCCAGGGCGAGCCGCAGCAGGGACCCGCGTACAACGGCGACGCGTCGGCGGCCGGCTTCGGCGTCGGCGACGGGACCGGCCGGCGCAGCGGCCTGCCGCTGCGGACCATCGGGATCGCCGGGATCAGCGTGGGCACGGCGCTGGTGCTCGCGCTCGCCGTGTGGGCCGTCCTCAGCCGTCGGGGCCGGGGCGCGAACACCGCCCCGCCCGTGCATTGGGAGCTGTGACGGCATGGCGGTGACGGCCGATCTCTTCACGGTGGCCGCGGTCGAGCCCGCGGCGCTCGCCGCCGCTCTCGCCGCGGCCGCGGGCGTGAGCCCCGCGGACGTCGACGTGGCCGACGCGGACGGGGACCAGGAGTCGCGCACGTGGGACGCGCCCGTCCTGTGCTCGTACACCCTGCTGCCGAGTGGCGGGCTGGGCCTCGTGCTGGATGTGTACGTCGTCGCGGACGAGGACCCGTCCGGCGCGGCGCTCACCGAGGCCGAGCTGGCACGCCGGCTCGCGGCCGCCAGCGGGACGACGGTGTTCTACCCGGCCGAGTGGTTCCCGCCGAGCGCCTACTGGGCGGTCACCGCGGACGGCCTGGTGACGCGCGCCCTGCTGGTGGCCCCGGACGACGAGTGCGGCCCGTTCACCGTCGACGCGGTCGGCGCACCGGTGGCGGACCTGCCGGCGGCGGTGGTGAGAGACGACCTCCCGTAGCCGCCTTGGTGAGGGAACAATGGGTGGATGCGCGGATGGCGGGCGGCGCCCCGCCGGTTCGCCGCCGCCTGCCCCGGCCGGCCCGACAAGGCAAAGAGTCTGGGCCGGCGCGCGACGAGCGCGGTGAAGCACTCCTCTTCCATAAGGGAGTTGGCGGGCAACCCGCTGATCCCCTGACACATCAGCTGCTGGCCGATGGCGCGCTGTCGGATCCGTACGCACTCGTGCGCAGGCCGGGACCCCGCGCCGGCCGGGACTCCGTGTCAGCCGTACGAGCCGCCGCCCGCTCACCCCGTCTCGATCGCCAGCCGTACGCCGGGCCGCAGGCCCCAGCCCGTCATCGAGCCCGCCTCCGCCTCCAGCACATGGCGTGCGCGCAGGCGCGGCGCGCTGAGCCGTCCAGGCTTCAGGGTGTGCACGTCGAGCACCGTCAACTCGCGGTCCAGGTAGGCCACATCGATCGTGAACCGCATCCTGAAGGTGTGCACGCTGTTGCACGGCGTGAGCAGCAGCGCGCCCTCGATGCCGTTCCGCCCCAGCAGCCCGCGCCGCCGAGGCCCGTAGGACGCCGCGATCTCCACCGGCAGGGACACGTCCCCCACCCTCAACGTCCCTGTGCCGTCGCGCCATCGACGCCCTCGCCTCATGGTCGTAGACCGTAGCGCCCCCGCGTACGCTCGCTGCCGTGTACGTCACGCTGATCGCCGTCGCCGCCCTGTGGGGTGCCGCCGCCGGAATGCTCGTGCCGCGCGCCGCCTACCGCCTCTCCGTCGAGCCGGAGGAGACCTGGCGAGACGCCTGCCCGGCGGGGCACCCGTTCACCGGGCGCGCGCGCGGCTGGATCGGCGGTGCGCGGTGCACGGAATGCGCGGTCGTGCCCGGTACGGCGCACCCGGTCACCACGGCGACCGTCCCCTACCGGCCGTCCCTCGCCGTGCCCCTGGCCACCTCCCTCGCCTGCGCCGCCCTGGCCGCCGCGACCGGGGCGCGGCCCGAGCTCGCGGTATGGCTGCTGCTCGCGCCCTTCGCGGTCCTGCTCGCGGTCGTCGACCTCAACGTCCACCGGCTCCCCGACCATCTGACGCTCCCCCTGGCCGCCGCGTCCGCCGCCCTGCTCGGACTCGCGGCCCTGCTCCCGGCCCACGCCGGCTCCTGGACGACGGCCCTGCTCGGCGGACTCGCCCTCGGCGCGGGCTACTTGCTCCTCTTCCTGATCCACCCCGCGGGCATGGGCTTCGGCGACGTCAAACTCGCCCTCTCCCTCGGCATCGCCCTCGGCTGGCACGGCTGGGCGGTGCTGTTGGTCGGGGCGTTCGCCGGCTTCCTGCTGGGCTCGCTGTACGGCGTCGCCCTCATCGCCCTACGCCGAGCCGGCCGCAAGTCCGCGATCCCCTTCGGGCCGTTCATGATCCTGGGGGCGCTGGTGGGCCTGCTGCTTGGCGGACTCGCCCGACTCTGAGCCGTAGGAGGAGCGGCGCCTGCTCGGCTCGCGCGCCGTGGCCGGATGGGCGCCTAGACCGACGGATCGCCCGCACCGCGGCTCGTCACAGCGGCAGATCTCGCAGAGAATGTGGCCCGGACCCGCGGTCGGCGCTCGACGAGCCGACTGCGCGGCGGCCGACGCGGAGGCGATCCGCCCCGCGGGAGCACGTCCGGGCTGACCGCCGGCGCGTGACCGCCGACGGCCGGCGGTGCAACGACCACGACTGAGGCGACGGACGACGAATGGCACGGGATTACGACAGCCAGCTGCTGGAGTCGGTGGCGGTACGCCGACGCAGAATGAGGGACGCGTTGCTGTTCGGCACGCAGAGGGCGCGGCGCACGGCGGACGAGCGGCTCGGGAAGGTATTCGCGGGCATTGCCATTGCTGCTGTGCTGTGCGCGGGATGCATCGGCTGGTCCTTCCTGCAGCACACGCTGTCGAAGCAGAAGTCCGAGCAGCAGAGACAGCAACAGCGGTATGAGCAGCCGGCGAAGACGACAGAGCCGTAGAAGTCCAGCCGAATGCAAGAGTGGGCAGGTCCGGGGGAGTTCGCAGTGCGCCCCGGGAGAATGCGCGACGACCTCCCGGACAGAGGGAGGGGGCTTCGGAAAGGCAATAGGCAAGCCCGGTCGTGAACAGGCCAATTGGTCCGAATGTCCTCAACATTGCGATGATAGGTTTCCGTAAGTGGTGAGCACAGCAACGACTCCCCAGGCGCAACTGAGCCGGGTGACCCTGGTCGGCGAGCGACGCCGGGCCGACATCGTCCTGCCCTCCGACACTCCGATCGGCCAGCTGCTTCCGGACATCTTGCAGTTGCTCGAAGACCGGGTCGCTTCGCGGCCGCTGACACGGCAGTTGATGACGTCCGACGGCTCCGCGCTGCCGCACGACAGCACACTGGCGTCGGCCGAGATCGCCGACGGCGCCGTGCTCCGGCTCGTCAGGACCCACTCCGCGCCGCCCGCCCCGGTGGTGCACGACGTCACCGACCAGGTGGCGGACGATCTCGACCTTCAGGCGTGGCGCTGGCGACCTGCCGCGCGCCGAGCCGGTGCGGGTGTGGCGACCGTCTTCTTCGCGGTGCTCGCCGGGGTGCTGGCCCGCCAGGAGTTCGCGCTCGACGCCCTGGCCGGACCGCTCATGGTCGTCACGCTCGCCCTCTCCGCGGCCGGCGCCCTCGTCGCCAGGCTCGGACAGGGCAACCGGGGTCTGGCGACCGCGCTGCTGGTCGCCTCCGGCGGGCTCGGCGTCCTCACCGCGTGGACCGCCGCCGACGCGTACGACTGGTCGGGGACCGGGCGCCTCGCCGCCGTCGCGGGCGCGCTGGTCCTGACGCTGGGGCTGCTCGGCTATTTCTCGCCGCTCGGCCGCGGCGGACTCGTCGGCGCTCTGGCCACTGCCGCCATCGTCGTGGTGTGGGAGGCCGTCGCCGCAGTCCAGGGTGATCTGGCCCGGCTCGGAGCCGTCATGGCCGTCTTCTCCGTGGTGCTGCTCGGCCTGCTGCCGCGACTCGCCCTGATGGCCTCCGGGCTCACCGCGCTCGACGACCGCCGCTCGGGCGGCGACTCCGTCAGCCGCCACCAGGTGGTCAACGCGCTCGCGGCCACGCACCGCGGCCTCGCCCTCGCGACCATGGCGACCGGGCTCTCGGCGGCCGCCGCCGGCTGGCTGCTCACCCTGGCCGAGAAGCCGACCGTGTGGACCGTGACGCTGGCGTCGCTCGTCGCCGTCGTCCTCCTGTCCAGGGCTCGGGCCTTCCCACTGATCGCGGAAGTCGCGGCGCTCTTCGTGGCGGCGGCGGCCCTCGTCGTACGCCTGGTGATGCTGTGGATGCAGCACAGCGAAGGGGTCGGGCCGCTCGCCGTGCTGTGCGCGGCCGCGGTGCTCCCGCTGCTCGTCCTGGCGGTGCAGCCGCCCGAGCATGTGCAGGTCAGGCTGCGGCGCACGGCAGATCTGGTCGAGTCCATGGGCGTGGTGGCGCTGTTCCCGCTGGCCATCGGCGTGTTCGGCGTGTACGGACAGCTGCTTGACAAGTTCTGAGTCAACGCGCGGACGCTCTGGGCGGGCAGCGCGGTGGAGGAGAAGGGCAGACATGCCGAACGGAGACAACTGGCAGGGCGATGTGCTGCGCGACCTGAGAGCGGGCGCGCAGCAGGGAGCCCCGCAGGGCGCGCAGCAGCAGAGTGCGCAGCCCCCCGGCGGACAGGCGGCGGACGCCCCCGCCGCAGGCCAGGGTCTCCAAGCGCAGACCGTCCAGACACCGGCCGTCGCCCACGGCCACGCTGCGCCCCACCAGGGAGTCCGGGGTGTCCAGGGCGTCCACCAGGGCGGCTTCGCGCAGGGGGCCGGCCGGCAGGGCCACGCGCAGCAAGGCCCTGCCGCGGCCACCGGGCACACCTCGAACGGCGCCGGCCGCGCCCCCGACTCCCGGCCCGTCGTCGACGCGGCCCTGGCCGCGGCGGGCCGCACACCGCGCCATGGCGAGCCCTTGGCCTCACGCGCCGTGCGCACCGTGCGCCGAATCGTTTCGTCGTCCGCCGCACGCGAGGTCGCCGAGGCCACCCGCACCGCCGAGGTGCTTCAGCAGCCCGTGACGACCGGACGGCAGATCGCCGTCACCTCCATCCGGGGCGGCGCCGGGAAGTCGACCGTCGCCGCGCTGCTCGGAACGGCGTACGCCCACTACCGGCAGGACCCCGTCCTCCTCGTCGAGGCCGACCCGGCGCTCGGCTCGCTGCCGCTGCGGCTCGGCGCCGAGACGCTGCGCTGGACCACGGGCGACGTCGCGGGCATCGTCGAGCCGCAGATGTCGCTGCTCGACGTCACCGGCTACCTCGTCCAACTCCCCGACAACGCCTGGCTGCTGCCCGGCAGCCAGGGCCAGATCGGTGCGATGCTCGACGCCAGGGCGTACCAGCGGGTCATGGTCGCGCTGCGCCGCTACTTCGGCGTGACGGTCGTCGACTGCGAGACGCTGCCCGCCGAGGTCGCCCGCGTCGCGCTCTCCGCCGCCCAGGCCCGTGTCCTCACCGCCCCCGCCACGCTGGAAGGCGTCGCCAGCACGTACGCGGTGCTCCAGTGGATGCAGGGACTTCCTCCGCACCTGATCAGCGGCACGGTCGTCGTGCTGACCGAGCTGGCGCCCCACGCGCGCCTCGACATCGACGAGGCCGCCCGGAAGCTCATGTCCACCGGGGCGAGCGTCCAGACCCTCCCGTACGACCGGCACTTGGCGGCCGGCGGCGCCATCCGCACCGAGCTGCTCGCCCACTCGACCAGACAGGCCGCCACCCGCCTCGCCGCGGACGTCTTCCAGCTCTCCCAGAAGCGCCACTGATGCCGATGCCGAGCCCGATCGCGAACGACGGACGCCGATGAGCACCCGACTGATCCACCGCCCGGCCAGGACCACCCGGCCCCCGGCGGCCTCCGAGGCGCGCACCATCGAGGCGCCGCCCAACCTCCCCGAGGGGAAGGCGGGCAACATCGCGATGTCGCTGCTGCCCGTCGCCGGCGTCATGTCGTCCGTCGTGATGATGACGGTCGTACGCAACAGCCAGTTCGCCGCGCTCGGTGCGCTCATCCTCGTCGTCACCGTCATCGGCTCCGCCGCACTGGTCTTCACCCAGCGCGGCAAGGCCCAGCGCACCCGCCGCACCCAGCGCGAGGCGTATCTGGCCTATCTGGAGGACCTGCGCGAGGAGTTCTCCGCCGAGGAGCGCGAGCGGCGCGAGCGAGCCGACGTCCTCAACCCGCCGCCGCAGGCCCTGTACGACATAGTCCGCGACCCGGCCCGGCTGTGGGAGCGCCGCCGCGTCGACGGCGACTTCCTGCGGGTGCGCGTCGGCGCCGGCGAGATGCCCGTACGCGACCTGAAGATCGCCCAGCAGGGCTCGTCGGCCCTCACCCCGCCCGACCGCTTCATGCTCAACGAGGCGTCGGCGCTGACGGCCCGCTTCCGCACCGGCACCGAACTCCCGCTCACCGTCCCGCTCGACCGCGTCGGCGACATCAGCGTGGTCGGCCCCCGCGAGGACTGCCTGCGCGTCGCGCGCGCCCTGCTCGTGCAGGCAGCCGCCCTGCACGCCCCCGACGACGTGGCCATCGCGCTCGCCGTGCCCGGCGACCGGCTCGCCGACTGGGAGTGGGCCAAGTGGATGCCGCACCTGCTCGACACCGAGCAGTTCGACGGCCCCGTGGCCGCCCGCCGTATCGCCCCCTCCACGCCCCAGCTCGCCCGGCTGATCGGCCACGAGCTGCGCCGCCGCGCCTCCTACGCGGCCGAGGTGCGCCGGGGCCTGGCCGGCAAGGACGCCCTGTCCATGACGTCCCGGCTGCTCGTCGTCGCCGACGGACACGGCGAGGACGCCGTCGACCTGCCGCGCCCCGACGACGCTGTCGGCCTGCGCGAGATGGGCGTCACCGTCCTGCACCTGCTCGAGCAGCGGATCCAGGAGCCGGGACACGTCGGCGTCCGGATCGCCGTCGACGGCGACCAGGTGATCATCGAGGATCTGCGCGCCCAGGAGCCGGTCAGCGCCCACGGCGCCGTGGACGAAGTCGGCATCCCGTTCGCCGAGGGCCTTGCCAGGATGCTGGCGCCGCTGCGCCTGTCCGCCGAGTCGCTCGTCGACGCCCCCTTGTCCGGGCCGGTCGACTTCGCCGACCTGCTCGGCATCGACGACGTGGCGCGGCTGGATCTCGAGCGCTTGTGGGCGCCCCGCGGCGAACGCGCCTTCCTCCGTGTGCCGATCGGCATCAGCGACTCCCACGAGCCCGTGCTCCTGGACCTGAAGGAGTCCTCCGAGCTCGGCATGGGGCCGCACGGACTGTGCGTCGGCGCCACGGGCTCCGGAAAGTCCGAGCTGCTGCGCACCCTGGTCCTCTCCCTGGTGGCCACGCACCCGCCGGAGGACTTCGCTCTCGTCCTCGTCGACTACAAGGGCGGCGCGACCTTCGCGCCGTTCGCCGACCTGCCGCACGTCGCCGGCGTCATCACCAACCTGGAGAACCAGGCGGGTCTCGTCGAACGCGTCCACGCCTCCCTCGCCGGCGAGGTCAAGCGCCGTCAGCAGGTCCTCAAGGACGCGGGCAACATTGCCGACATCGGCGACTACGCCGCGCTGCGCGCCGCCAAGCGGCCCGACCTGGAGCCGCTGCCGCACCTGTTCGTCGTCATCGACGAGTTCGGCGAACTCCTGACCGCCAAGCCCGACTTCATCGACCTGTTCCTGTCCATCGGCCGGATCGGCCGCTCCATCGGCGTGCACCTGCTGCTGTCCAGCCAGCGCATCGAAGGCGGCAGACTCAAGGGCCTGGAGACCTATCTCTCGTACCGGCTCGGCCTGCGCACCTTCTCCGCCGACGAGTCCCGTACGGTCCTGGACACCGCGGACGCCTTCCATCTGCCGCCGCTGCCCGGCTTCGGCTACCTCAAGGTCGACACCAGCCACTACGCGCGCTTCAAGGCGAGCTATGTCTCGGGCGCCTACCGCGGTCCCGTACAGCGCGCGGACGAGGGGGAGACCGGGCCCCTCGCCCTGGAGTACGAGGCCTTCAACACGCTGAGCAAGCCCGACAGCGCGGGCCCGCAGGAGCAGAGCCTGCGACGTCGCGAGACCGGGCCGACCGAGATGGGCGTCATGGTCGAGCAGTTGGCGAGAGCCGCCGGACCCGTGCGCCGCATCTGGCTGCCGCCGCTGCCCGACACGATCGCGCTCGACGCGGTCGCCGGACCGCTGGACATCGGCCCGCGCGGCATGCAGCTCGCCCAGCGCAGGGGCCCGCTCCAGGCGCCGGTCGGACTGCTCGACGACCCCACCAAGCAGTGGCAGGGCCAGTGGTACCTGGACCTCACGGTGGCCGGCGGCCACGCCGCGGTCATCGGCGGCCCGCAGTCCGGCAAGACGACGTTCCTGCGTACCCTCGTCCTCTCGCTGGCCCTGACCCACACCCCCCAGGAAGTCGGCGTCTACGGCCTCGACCTGGTCGGAGGCGGCCTCCAGGCACTGTCCGGCCTGCCGCACGTCGGCGGCATCGCCGGCCGCGCCGACCGGGAGCGGGCGGCGCGCACCGTCGAAGAGGTGCGGAACATGCTCGCGATGCGGGAAGAGGTCTTCCGCGAGCACGGCATCGACTCCGTCGAGCAGCTGCGCACCCTGCACGCGGCGGGCCGGCTGCCCCAGCTCGCCTCTGCCGAGATCGTGCTCGTCGTCGACGGCTTCGGCGCGCTGCGCGACGACTTCGACGAGCTCGACGACGCCGTCGTCGACGTCCTCAAGCGCGGCGGCGGCTACGGCGTCCACGTCGTCGCGGCCATGCTCCGCTGGAACGACGTCCGTATCGCCGCCCAGTCGAACTTCGGCACGCGCGTCGAGCTGCGCCTGAACGACCCCGGCGAGTCCAGCGTCGACCGCAAGCTCGCCGAGACCCTCTCGCCCGACGAGCCCGGCCGTGTCCTCACCGACGGCAAGCTCTTCGCCCAGGTCGCCCTGCCCCGTACGGACGGGCTCGCCGACGCCTCGGACATGGGCGCGAACCTGGAGCGCACGGCCCGCACGATCCGTGCCACCTGGAGCGGCGAAGTCGCCAAGCCGGTCAGGGTGCTGCCGCACATCCTGGAGCCGCACCTCCTGCCGGGACCGGTCGCCGAGCCCCAGCAGGTGCCGATCGGCCTGGACCAGACGGCGCTCGCGCCCGTCCTGCTCGACCTGTTCCGGTACGACCAGCATCTGCTGGTCATGGGCGACAGCGAGTGCGGCAAGACGAGCCTTCTGAAGACCGTCGCCGGGGGTCTCATCGAGCGCTACAGCGAGGACGAGCTGGTCTTCGCGATCATGGACCCGCGACGCGGTCTGCGCGGCGCGATCCCCGAGGAGTTCAACGGGGGCTACGCCTACAACGCCAAGATGTGCGCGGGCCTCGCGGCCGGCATCGCCGCCGAGCTGGAGAAGCGGCTCCCCGACGACAGCACGCGCATCGAGGACCTGGAGCCCGGCAGCTGGGGCAGCGGTCCGCGGATCGTGGTCCTCGTCGACGACTACGACGTGCTGACCACCGCGGGCCAGTCGCCGCTCGCCCCGTTCCTGCCGTACATCCCCTCCGCGGTCGACATCGGCCTCCACTTCGTGCTGTCGCGCCGCGTCGCGGGCGCGTCGCGCGGCATGTACGAGCCGCTGGTGCAGGGCCTGCGGGAGTCGGGAGCCTCGGCGGTCCTCATGACGGGTGACCGCAGCGAGGGCCAGCTGTTCCCCGGCGTGTACGCCTCCCAGCAGCCCGCGGGCCGCGGCGTGCTCATCCGCCGCGGCCAGTCGAACCGCCTGATCCAGACGGTGTACACCCCCGAGTGACGTACGCGGGACCCGACGCGTGCGGATCCATGCCACGAACGACGACCGACGAAGGACCGGACGAGCCAAATGACCAAGGACGTCATCGCCCTCACCCAGCACATGCCCGACCCGTTGGCGGTGCTCGCGGGCCTGCTCTCGGGAGGCCCCGACAAGCTGGTGGGGACGGAGGGCGACGGCGCCGTCGTGCAGCTCTGCGACACGGAGGGACGCCCCCTCGTCTCGGTCGAGGCGCCGCTGCTCGTACAGGTCGCCGGCGAGGCCGAGCGGCTGCTCGGGGCTGCCGCGCCCGAGGTCCCGTACTGGTGGACGGAGGCCCGCGCCACCACCGGCGTCGAGGAGGCCGAGCGGATCGCGGGCGCCTTCGCGGCCCGCCTGACGTCCCTGCGCGGCGGCTCCGCCTGGCCGCGCGAGGCCGCGCTCTCCCTGGCCGTGGTCGAGAGCGAGGGCGTCAGCGTCGTGCCGGCGCCCGCCGCCGCACAGCCGGCCGTCGACGTGCTGACCGACAAAGTCGCCGTCGTCATCCAGGACCGCCCGGTGGTCGCCATGACGGCCTGGCTGGCCGACGCGTTCCGGGCCGCAGCCGAGGCCGAGTTGGGACTCCAGATCGTCAGTCCGGCGGGCACGACGCTCTCGCCGGCCGTACGCGACAGCCTGAGCGGCTGGCCGTCGCGCTGGGTCGTCCAGGACGAACGGGAGGGCTACTACGACGGCCTGACCGGCGCCGTACTGCGCTGGCAGCATGGCATGTTCGCGACGGTCGAGGCGGCCGACGCGACCCCCGACGACCCGCGCACGCCGGTGGCCGCCTCCTACCAGGAGGTCGCCGACACCGGCGAGCGCCAGCTGGCGCTCACGTTCCGCTCGATCCACCCCGCCGACGACCGCCTGGTGCTCGGCGGCGCGCTGGAGTCGGTGTGGCGCGAGCTGACCGGCGAGCCCCCGGCCGGGTGGGGCACCGCGGAGCCCGCCAACCTCCCCTGGTCGCGGCGCCAGCTGACCGACCTCGCCTACGCGAGGGCTCCCGAGCCGACGTTGGTCGTCGTGGTCGGCAGCCCGGACAGGCCCGGCCTGGCGACGGTCCGCGTCAGCCGTACGAAGGCGGGCGTGGAGGAGGAGGTCACGCTGGCGTTCGGCTATGGCGCCGACGAGGAGCCGCCGACGGACGCAGTGCCTCGGGTCGCGGAGGTGCTCGCCACCCGCCACAGCCTTCAGTCGCTGCTCGTACAAGTGCGCAAAGCACGGCGTGAGTTGGCCGTGCCGCCTTGCTTCGAGGGTCCCGGCGTCCCGTTCGCCTTCGCGCTCGGCGCGGAGGAGGTCCGCCAGATCCCCGGCGACCGCGCCCGGCGCACGCCGCTCTCCCAGCCGCCGGTCCAGCTCGGGCCGAAGTCCCGTCCCGCGCTGTACTACCCGCTGCCGGGCGACCCCTCGGACCTGTCCGGCTGGCAGGACTTCGAGCGTCTGGTGCGGCATCTGAAGGGCGAGTAGAGCGTCTGCGACGTGGTGCCGCCGACGGGCGAGCGATGCGTCAAGTTGGCTTGGTATGCGTGTTGTTGACCACTCGTGATGTGAGATTGTCGTGAGGTGGTCATAGAGGTGCGATTACTGATTGCACTTGTGACGCCGGAGTTGATAGGGATGTCAGGTCATACGGACGGCATCCAGTCCGCGGGGGGAGTCTGATGAAGTTCGACATGGGGGCGCAGGTTCTGTCGACTCTGCAGTCGCAGTCACTGGGGTCGAGTACGGATCTCGGTCTGCTGATCCGGCAGCTCGTGCAGGCGGCGCAGCCGCTGGAGGGAAAGTTCAACGGAGCGGGCAAGGTCGCGTTCGACCTATTCAAGTCACGCGCGGACGAGATCACGGCGGACTTGAACGCGTCGCTGTCGGCGATTCTCGGCGGCCAGGCCGGGATGGACGCGGCGTTCGGCTCGGGTGACCAGGAGCAGGACGAGAACGCGAAGACGCAGATGGCGGCGGCGAACTTCGACGCGGCGCGCTTCTCCGGCCGCTGACCGGCTTGCGAGTGGGAAGTGCTCGGATCCAACGGGGAGTGATGGGGAATGGCTGCTGCGAGCAGTGATCGTCTTTCGTACGACACGGGTGCGTCGACGGAGGTGCAGGGCAGTATCCAGGCGCTGATCGGGCGTCTGGAGCAGGTGATCAGCGCGCGTGACACCCAGGTGAAGAACGCGATGAAGGACTTCGCGGCCGACGGCGTGGCCGACGACTACCACGGCAAGGAACTGCGCTGGTACAGCACGTCGCAGGAGGTCCGGAACATCATCCAGCTGTTGAAGACGACGCTGGAGAAGAACGACGCGACGGCGCAGCAGACGCTCGCGCGGGCAAAGACCGCGGTCGACAACATCGGCTGACCTGTGTCGTACACGTCCCGGAGAGAGGTTCTCCGGGACGTACCAGGTGTGCGTCTCGGTCGTCGGGCGCCGGCCCCGTCGGTGCGCGGGTTCGCAGGGGCCGCACGGGGTGCGGCGGCGGTGCAGCAGTTCAGTACGCAGGGGGGCGTTCGTGTCGACGTGGGACATCAAGCCACAGGGAGTCCAGGGCCAGTTGAAGGTCACCGGCACACATGCCGGGGACCTGGAGAAGGCCCTGACGACCCTGGTGGCCGATATGCAGGAGGCGGCCCAGTGTGCGGGCACGGCCGTGCCGGGCTCCGCGGCCAAGGTCGCCCTGCACGGGCCGACGGCGTCGGGGGCGCCGTTGACGACGAATGCGACGGGGCCGGTCGGCGCGGCGCTGGCCGAGTACCTGAGCAAGCAGCAACCGTCCCTCAAGGACATGGCCGAGCGCATCCAGGCCGCGGTTCTGGGCGCCGCGAAGGCCACCAACGAGTACGTCGGGGGCGACCTGGCGGCGGCCAAGCACGCCCAGGACGCCGCGAAGTCCGTACGACTGGATCTTCTCAAGGACGCCGGGGGGCGCAGGTGAGCGGGGACGAGGCGGTCGACCCGGCGGAGGTGCCGGTCTTCACCGGCGATCTGGATCGGCTCGACACGAAGGTGAAGGCGCTGTCGATCGGCAGCGCCAAGATCGCGACCGCGACCGGCGACGTCCACACCTCTTTCGGCGGGCTGCGTGCCTTCTACAAGGCGCCTGAGGCGGAGCAGCTGTTCGCCGTCACCAAGCCGGTCTCGGACAAGGGGCTCTCGATGAGCTCCGACCTCTGCGTCATCGCGGGCGCGCTGGGCGCCTATGCGAGAGACGCCCGTCCGCTGAAGGAGAAGCTGGAGCAGCTCAAGGCCGAGGTCTCCGCTTTCCGCGCCAAGATCGCCGATGACGACAAGTGGCGTGAGGACGGCGATCTGACCGACGAGAACCTCGAGCGCCGCAATGAGATCGCCGAGGCCTGGGCCGCCTTCCAGGAGATCGAGCGCACCTGCCACGACAAGATCGTCGCGCTGGTCTGCGGTACGCGGCTGAGGGTGAACGACGGCTCCAACCAGGAGGGCATGTACGGCTACGACGCCGAGGCCCTCAAGCAGTCCGAGAGCCTCCCGTGGGGCGAGGCGGTCGAGGAGTCCACGCCCGGGTGGCAGGTGTGGGAGCACGCCTGGGACTTCGGCAAGGGCGTCATCGTCGACGGCGTCTGGGGCACCGTCAGGGGTCTGGGGACCCTGGTCGGCGTCGACGGCTGGGACGCCGCGGGCCAGGCGTGGGTCGGTCTGGGCCAGCTCGCCACCGGTGTGGTGATCTCCGCTGTCCCGGGCGCGAACCTGGCGTTCTGGTCGGCCGACGACAAGGACATGCCCGCTTGGCTGCGGGACTCGCGCAAGGCGTTGAAGGAGACGGGCAAGGCGCTCGTGGCCTGGGACAAGTGGGGAGAGAACCCCTCCCGGGCGGCCGGAGCGGTCACTTTCAACGTGGTGACGACCATCTTCGCCGGCGGCGCCGGAGGCGCGGCGGCCGGCGCGGGCAAGGCGGGCACGACGGCGAAGGCCCTGTCCTTCGTGGGCAAGGCGGGTCGGGCGATCGACCCGACGACGTACCTCTTCAAGGGCGTCGGCATGAGCCTGTCGAAGATCGGCGATGCGCTGGCCGCTCTCAGGGGCATGGGGAAGGTCGAGGTCTCCGCCCTTCCCGAGGGCGCGATCATGTTGCCGGAGGGCTCGTTCAAGCTGGCCGACGGCACGCTGCACCTGCCCGAGGGCGCGCCGATCCCGGAAGGCGCGTTCGAGGTCCCGAAGGGCACGTTCCAGCTGCCCGAGGGCGTCCCGATCCCCAAGGGCGCGGTCGACCTGGGCCACGGAATGGTCAAGATGCCCGACGGCACACCGCCCCCGGCGGGCTCGACCCCGGTGGCCGAGGGCACGGTCAAGGTCCCCGAGGGAGCGACGGCCCTGCCCGAGGGCACGACGGTGGTGAAGGACCTCGAGGGCAAGACCTTCCACCTCGACCGCCAGGGCAACCTCTTCAAGGAGGACGGCACTCTCCACCAGCACCACTCCGCGGCCCCGAGGGAGAATCCGCCCCAGACGGCCCCCAACCCGGCCGCGCGCGTGCCGGTCACGGCGGGCGCCGTTGCGGCCCGCGTCGGGGACGACGCGGCCGGCGCGGCGCGGCTGGGCGACAGCCTCGCCGACGACCTCGGCGACGTGGGCCGGGCGGGAGACGACGCGCCTGCCGGCAGGGCGGGCGACAACGCGCCGGGCGGCGTCGCGAACAACATGCCAACGGGGCAGGCGGGCGACAACCTGGACGGACCGGCAGGCAGCGCGGGCCGCACTGGAGACACCCCTGCGGCCACCGGCAGCACCCGCCCCGGCGCCAACCTCGGCGACGACGCCGTCCCTGGCCCTCGCCCAGAGCCCCCGGGCGCAGGCGCTGGCCGCAACCTCCCGACCGGCGCGCTCGACGAAGCCATCCGGACCCGCCCCGAGGCACCGGGCGGGGGCGGGGTGGACGAGGCGGCGCGCGCGGGCGACGACGCGAATACACCACCCGGCGACGGCACGGTCCCGCCGCAGCGCCAGCCTGTGCCGCGTCCCAGCTTCATGCGCGATACGGGCAACCCGTACGGACCCCGCGGTTCGCTCACGCTTGAGCAGATCGAGGAAATCCAGGTCTACCGGGCCAATGAGGAACCGGGGTACCGCGAGCGCCACTACAGGAAGGACGGCACTCGCCAGAGACTGGAGCGGTACGACGAGAGCGGGTACACCCCGCCTCAGCTCACCCGGCTGTCGGAGGACGGCCCGTGGATTCGTGCCAAGGATGCTCCAGAACCTCCTAAACCTCATTTCCTTGATGACGACTACATCTCCGTCGGAGCTGACACGGTCACGAGCAAGGTTCGGCGCAGGATACTGGAGGAGGCTGCGCGGATCCGCCATCTCTCCGTCAAATGGGACAACCTTATGGCGGATTGGAAGGCGGAGACCGGCAGGGCTCACGCGGCCCAAGGCACCATTGAATCCGCGGCGCTTTGGGGAGAGGCCAAGGGGGCGTACAAGGAATCTCACACCAGGATGGGCGACGACGCCGAAGCGTTTGGTGAGGCGGCTGCCGAGCACCACTTCATCGCCGAGCGCTACCCGGACTTCGAGAGCCAGTCTCTCCTCGGCCCGAAGAACGGAAATGACCAGTTCGACCAGGTGTGGAAGCACGAAGATGGTCGGGTCGTCGTCGTTGAGGCAAAGAGCAGCGCCGACACGGAGCTCGGTCGGCGCACGCTTCGGAACGGTAGGCAGGTGTCTCAGGGGAGCAGAGAGTACTTCTTCGACATCATCCGAGTCATGGAACGCCGAGGTGAATTCAAGGTTGCGGCTGATCTGAGAAATGCACTGAAGGAGGGCAAACTGGAATACGTCGTCGTCAAAGGTGAGAAGAACTCGGGCACGTACACTGGTTACCAGTATCGGCGCTTCGACATCAGCAAGGGGACTCTTCCGTGACCGTGATTGTGAGCCGGCATGCTCTGCAGCGAGATGAACCGGGGCAGTATTCGGAGCGGTTGGGAGAGTATCTTGCCAGCGCGATCAGCGATCTTGATGAGTCTGCCGAGCTCATCGACGCCACGTTCAGCACTTCTCTCCTGATGTTGCATGCGCGTTGTGTCGTCGATCCGCGGGCGGCTGCGGTGGAGACGTGGGAGGCCGCCGTCAACGCGATGCAGTTGGGCTCGGCGCTGTTCGCCGTGACCGGGGTGAGCGAGGGAACTGTCGAGTGCCGTGTCGATCGGAAGTTGCGGACTCTGCCGGCTGTCGGCCCGTTGCCCACGGCTGATGCGGGTACGTGGCTGTCGGCGTTCTGGCTGGCGATCATCTGTCGGGAGCAGCAGCGGATGACACAGCTGTGTGAGATCCCGTTGGAGCGGCTGCGTGCGCCGGAGGGGCAGTACGACGAGTACATCTACCACTGGGTGGATGTCCTGCAGACGTACTGGCTGCGGCGTCCGGGGCTGGTAGACAAGCTGATCGCTGCGATCGAGGCGTCGGATCCCGCGGTGGCGCGGGTCGCTCCACGCGAT
Organism: Streptomyces sp. NPDC051907; assembly: GCF_040681075.1. Classification (NCBI taxonomy): domain Bacteria; kingdom Bacillati; phylum Actinomycetota; class Actinomycetes; order Kitasatosporales; family Streptomycetaceae; genus Streptomyces; species Streptomyces sp. NPDC051907. The sequence goes on from NZ_JBFAYB010000012.1 coordinate 60,294, forward strand.
CTGCTGCAGTGTCTGCTCTATCCGCCGATCAACCTCTTCTACCACTTCGTGCGCAAGGACGAGGAGGGCTTCAGTCCGGCTCTGGAGGAGGCGCTGAAGCTCCACAAGGCGTACTGGACCATGGACGAGGACAGGACGGAGGACATCGACGGCGCTATCGCCCTGGGCCCGCTGGCGATCGCCTGCCTCGCCTACGACGGCAAGATCCCGATCGAGGTTGAGTCGGAGTACCTGCCCAAACACCTCCTCCAGCACGGCTGGCTGGGTGAGTTCCCCACCTGAGGCACATGTGAAGACGCGCATTCCCCGCCATCCATTCCGCACCGACAATGCGGCCGAAGCGATGGCGCCGATCATCGAGAGCACGAACCAGGCGCTCGAGCAGCTTGAGACGTCGGAGGACGACCGCTGGGATGCTCTGATGCTCACGCTGACGACAGCGAAGTGGCACTGCGTTGCGGATCCCACTGCGGCAGCCTTTCCGACGTGGGAGGCGTGGGTCACGGCCATGCAGGTCGGCTCAGCTCTGTTCGCCGCCGGCACTGCTGCGGAAGGTCCTGTGGCGTGTCGCATCGGGGCCGACGGCGAGGTGACGAACCTTCCCGCCACCGGGCCCCAGGACTACCTGCATGCGGGAAACTGGCTCACCTCCTTCTATCTGGCGGTGATCTGCCGCGAGAATGAACGGCTGAACCAGCTTGCCCAGGTGCCTGTGTCGTTCCTCCGTGCGTCCGGTGCGGAGTTCGACGAGTACATCTATGCATGGGTGGAAACCCTCCAGAACCGCTGGTTCGGCCGGCAGGAGACCTGGGACACCCTGGTCGCCGCAGTCGACGGCACCGACCCCGACGTCGCACAGGTCGCCGGCAAGGAGCTGATGCTGAAGGTCCTCTACCCCCCTCTGGAGCTCTTCCAGCTCTACCTGCGCGGGGAGTCGGAGCAGTTCAACGCCTCATTGGCCCAGGCTCTGACCTGGCACAAGGAGTACTGGACAGCCAACGAGGCACGTTCCTTGAGCGGCGAGGGCCTGGTCGCCCTGGGCCCGCTCGCCGTCGCCTGCATGGCACGCGACGATGGCGACATGGCCATCGAGGTCGAGTCGGAGTATCTGCCCAAGGAACTCTTGGAGTTCGCCTGGGCAGGCGAGCTGGACACATGAGCCAGGAGGCTGTCAGGCCGCGACCCTGACCCGCCACGGTGCGGGATTTCGACAGCCAGCTGCTGGGGTCGGTATCCGCCCGACGACGAGATGGATCCCTTGATGGACTCCGAGCGCAGGATCGACATCGACGACCCCGAGGTCGACATGGATGGCGGAGGACGTCTGCTGTACAGGGGGGAACTGTTCACTGGAGAGGTGACGGAGCACCTGGGCACTCCTCTCGTCAGCCTAAACGACTACGTGGAGGGAGTTCTGCACGGCCTCAGTCGCGAATGGTATAAGGACGGCACCCTTCGTTCCGAAGGGACAGTGCAGATGGGGCGTGCCGTGGGGCTCTTTAGAGAGTGGCATCCAAACGGAAGGCTCGCGTCTGAACGGGTCTTTTCCCAGAATGGATTGCCCATCCTGGCGGAACGTGTTTGGGATGAGCAAGGGAATCTCACAAAGAGCTGGAAGAAGGAAGCCGAGTAGTGCCGGGTGGGCGCGTTCCTCGGTGAGCATCGGTTGCTCGACTAGGGCCTCATCTGGGTACTGGCCCCTGTTCCTCTACAGGAACGGGAAGCCCCCGGTTCCATTACGGCGAGAGCCGCCCCTACGGCTCCCAAGGTTGTGAGCATGACGGCCGTGAACCGACCTGGCCTCCACTTCATGAAGAAGGCCCCGATGAGGAGGACGGCCGAACCGGCGCAGGTGGCGAGATAGGCGAGCCATGCCTTCTCTGCGTTGTCCTGGATGAGGAGCTGGTACGGAACGACCGCCAGAACGACGGCGATGACGCCCCACTCCTCGCCGCCGAGGACTCTCTCTTGTCCCGCGTTGTCCTGTCCGGTGGCGTTCGGAATGGCCATCTTCCCCTCCCTGTCGCGCTGTTCAGTCGTTGGTCGATCAACGATGAGGGACGCCAGCGGCAGGGCGCGGGTTGCCTCGATGGGGACGAACGAAGTCGCGGGCGGAGAGCCGGCGAGGCGCGCGGTGTCACGGGAGTAGCGGGTTGCCCTGCGCCAGGCGTCAGGCGGTGGCGGTCTCCTCGGGGCGCAGTACGTACGTGCCCATGCCGGCCTCGGAGCGGGTCAGTCCCTCGGCGCGCACGGACTCCATGGCGCGCTGGGCGGTCGAGTTGACCACGCCGAACTCGTTCGCAATCTGAACCACGCTCGGGATCTTGCTTCCGGGCGGATAGGTGCCGTTGCGAATGCGCTCGATGATCACTGCGGCGATCTGCGGCCACATCGCGCGAGTTCGGTCAATGCTCATGGGTCTAGTTGAGTGCGCCTCAGTATTCTTCGCATCCTCAGTGCGCTTCGGTATACTTCGGTATGGTCTCGAGGAAGGCTCCGACGGGTGCTAGCGGCACCCCAGGGCATGGCCGTTCTGAAGGGATGGACCGACATGTGCAACCTCATCCAGGCCCTCGTCCTGTGGGCGAGGGCAGTGTTCGCGCCGCGAACCAGCGGTCGGCATCGTTTGCGTGCGGGCGACCGCATGGCCGACTGCGTACAGCCCCGTCCTCCCCGGCTGCCCGACGTGCCGTGGCTGCTGCCCGCCGCCCGTTCCCCGTACGGGCTCCACCTGCCGCTGAACGGGCAGGAGACCGCCATGGTCCGCCCGTACGTCCTGGCGGACGAGCAGCGTCAGCGGCGGCTCGCCCTGGTGCTCGCCGCCGACTTCGGGGTCGATGTCGATGCGCATCTCCTCGGCGCCCATGGGGTGGTGTGATGAGCGCGGCCGTGGAGCATGCCGAGCCGCGGACGCCTGCGTGTGCCCGGTGCGGGAGCTGGCGGGGTCCCTGGCAGTCGCATCCGTCCAGTGAGCGGTACGCGTGCGGCGCGGAGGTCCTGGTGTGTGTCGCAAGCTGCCTGGTCGATGCGGACGTGCCCAAGGTGTGTGACGTCTGCGGGTCGACGGCCGGTCCCCAAGCCGCGGGCGCGGCCCGTTCGCCGCGGCCGCCCGTGCGGATGTGCGTGCGCTGCGACCGGATCACCGCCGCCCCGGTCCTCGTGTCCGAGGTGCACTCCGCTTCCGGCCCGGGTTTCAACGTCTACGCCTGTGCCGAGTGCGCGCCGCTGCTCCCGAAGCCGCCCGACGCGCTCGACCTGCTCGCGACCGGCAGGCGCACCCGTGCGGAGAGCGGGCATTGAGTGGGGGTACGACACGATCCCGGTGCCCACGAGCCGCCTCCGGCAGGTCCTGCGGGCCCGTCCTTCGGCTTCGGCCCGGCCCTCTCAGGCTGTGCGGTGTTAAATGAAAATGTGATTCATTCATGCAGCCCGTGCCGAGCGCCTTGGTGCGGTCACTGAGCGGGAAGCACCCACGAAGCGTCGCCGGACAGGTGTTCATACTCCAGGTGGCGGTTGTGGTGCTGCTCGCCGCCGGTGCCGTGCTGGCGCTGGTGCTCCAGTCGCGGCACGACGTCGGACGTGAGGCCCGCGCCCTCTCGGTGGGGGTCGCCCAGACGTTCGCCCACTCGCTCGGGCTTCCCGCCGCGCTGAAGGCCCCGGACCCGTCCAAGATCCTTCAGCCGCTCACGGAAGAGACGCGCAAGGCCGCGGGCGTCGACTTCATCGTCGTGATGAACACCGACGGAATCCGCTACACGCACCCCCAGCCCGACCGTATCGGCAAGCGATTCGTCGGCACGATCGCACCCTCCCTGGCCGGCCGGGTGCATACCGAGAGCGTGCGAGGGCCCCTGGGCCACGAGATCCAGGCCGTGGTCCCGGTGACTTCCGCCGACGGCCGGGTCATCGGGCTGGTGTCGGCCGGTCTCACGGTGGAGAACGTGACCGGCGTGGTCGACCGGCAGCTCCCCGTCATCCTCGGCGTCAGCGCTGCCGGCCTGGCCGTGGCCACCGTCGGCACCGCACTGATCACCAGACGGCTGCGGCGGCAGACCCACGGGCTCGGGCCCCTCGAGATGACCCGGATGTACGAACACCACGACGCGGTCCTCCACGCCGTCCGCGAGGGCGTGCTGATCACCGACGGGGAGGGTCGGCTGGTGCTCGCGAACGACGAGGCCAGACGGCTGCTCACCCTGCCGGCGGACGCGGAGGGACGCGACATCGAGCATCTGCCCGCGCTCGACCAGCGCGTGGCCGGCCTCCTGAAGTCCGGTCGGGTGGCCACGGACGAGGTCCTCGCGGCCGGGGACCGGCTGCTGGTGGTCAACCAGCGGCCGACCATGCCCCGCGGCCAGCCCGAGGGGGCCGTGGTCACCATCCGCGACTCCACCGAGATGCGCATCCTCACCAGCCGGGCGGAAGCAGCCCGCCGACGGCTGAAACTGCTGTACGACGCCGGTATCGGCATCGGCACCAGTCTCGACGTGACGCGCACGGCCGAGGAGCTGGCGGATGTCGCCGTACCCCGGTTCGCGGACTTCATGACCGTCGATCTGGCGGACCCGGTGCTCCACGGCGACGAACCGACCGACGCGCGCTCCGGCGTGCGCCGTACGGCGGTCAGCGGCATCCGCGACGACCAGCCTCTCTATCCGCGCGGCAAACTGATCAACTTCAAACCGTCCACACCGCACGCGCGGGGCCTCGCCGGCGGCCAGGCCGAACTGGTGCCGGACCTGGCCGACGCGCCGGGCTGGTACGCGCAGGATCCGCCACGGGCGCAGAGCATCATCGACTACGGCATCCACTCCCTCATCACCGCGCCCCTCAAATCGCGCGGCGTCGTACTCGGAATCGTCACCTTCTGGCGCTCGCGCAAGCCCGAGCCCTTCGACGAGGAAGACCTCTCCCTGGCCGAGGAGCTGGTGGCCCGGGCCGCGGTCAGCATCGACAACGCGCGCCGGTACACCCGTGAGCACGCCATGGCCGTGACGCTCCAGCGCAGCCTGCTGCCGCGCGCCCTGCCCGACCAGAGCGCCGTGGAGATGGCGCACTACTACCAGCCCGCGCAGTCCGGGGTGGGCGGCGACTGGTTCGACGTCATCCCGCTGCCGGGCTGCCGCGTCGCGCTCGTCGTGGGCGACGTGGTCGGGCACGGACTGCACGCCGCGGCCACCATGGGCCGGCTGCGGACGGCGGTGCACAACTTCTCCTCGCTCGACCTGCCGCCCGACGAGCTGCTCGCCCGTCTCGACGACCTCGTCCAGCGCATCGACCACGACGGGGACGCGGGCGAAGGCGCGGTGCTGGGCGCCACCTGCCTCTACGCGGTCTACGACCCGGTGTCCCAGCGCTGCACCGTGGCACGGGCCGGGCACATGCCGCCCCTGGTGGTCAGCCCCGACGGCGCCGTGGACATCATGGAGCTGCCCGCCGGGCCGCCGCTGGGGCTGGGCGGGATGCCGTTCGAGACGGCGGAGCTGCACCTGAGCGAGGGCAGCCAGCTCGTGCTCTACACCGACGGACTGGTCGAGGACCCCAGCCGTGACATCGGCGACGGCCTGGAACTGCTGCGCGCGGCCCTGAGCCATCCCGACCGGCACCCGCAGGACAGCTGCAGCGCGGTTCTCGACGCACTCCTGCCGGCTCGTCCTCGCGACGATGTGGCGCTGCTCATCGCACGGACCCGAACCCTCGGCGACGGCGACGTCGTCGACTGGGCCGTGCCGTTCGAGCCGAGCGCGGTGGGCGCCATGCGAGCCGTCGTCGTGGAGAAGCTGGAGGAATGGGGCCTGCCCGATCTCGCCTTCAGTACGGAGCTGCTGCTCAGCGAGCTGATCACCAACGCGATCCGGCACGGCTCCGCCCCGGTGCGCGTACGGCTGCTGCGCGACCGCACGCTGACCTGCGAGGTGTCCGACGGGAGCAGCACCTCGCCCCATCTCCGCTACGCCGCCACCACGGACGAGGGCGGGCGTGGGCTCTTCCTGGTGGCACGGCTCAGCCAGCGGTGGGGTACCCGGTACACCCCCGAGGGCAAGGTCATCTGGGCCGAGCTGCCGCTGTCGGGCGACTCGGAGGGCTCGGTGAGTCCGTTCCAGGACTTCCCGGACTTCCTCGACGTCGACGCGATCTGACGGCCGTCGACGCGATCTGACGGCCTCGGGTCGGGGGCGGGCGAGCGTCACGTCCGTCCAGGGGGCGGAGCGTCGCGTCCGTACGGCGCGGGGGTCACGGTCGTAGGGTGCGGGGCGTCGCGTCCGTACGGTGCGGAGGTCACGTTCGTACGGTCCGGGGCGTCGCGTCCGTACGGCGCGGAGGTCACGTCCATACGGCGCGGAGCGTCACGTCCGCAACGTGCGGGCCAGCAGCACCGCCACGTCGTCCTCCGCCGGACGCGGCAGCAGCCGCCCCAGGACACCGTCGCAGAGCTCCTCCAGCGGCTGGTCAGGCTCTTGCAGCGCCTGCGCGAGCTGGTCCATGCCCTGGTCGAGGTCCCTGTCCCGGGCTTCGATGAGACCGTCCGTGTACAGCACCAGCAGGCTGCCCGGGGGCAGCGGCACCCGCTCGGTGGGGAAGTCCTTGCCTCCCGTGCCCAGAGGGGTGCCCAGGGGACCGTCGAGGAACACGATCGCCCCGCCGGGCCTGGCGACGGCCGGCGGAGGGTGGCCGGCCCTGCCGATCACACAGCCGCCGGACGCCGGGTCGTGCACGGCGTAGACGCAGGTCGCCATCTCGTCCTCCCCCAGGTCGGAGACGACGGCGTCGAGGGAGCGGAGCATCTGCGCAGGAGGGATGTCGTGCCGGGCGAGCGTGCGCACCGCTGTGCGCAGCTGTCCCATGACGGCCGCCGCGTGGATCCCGTGGCCCATGACGTCCCCGATGACGAGTCCGGTCCGGCCCCCGGGCAGGGCGATGACGTCGAACCAGTCGCCGCCGACGTCGTGCTCGCTGGCGGGGAGGTAGCGCCCGGTGAGCTCGAGGCCCGTGACATCGGGCAGCGCGTTGTTCGTCAGGCTGCGCTGCAGGGTGAGGGCCGCCTCCCGCTGGGTCGTGTACATGCGTGCGTTGTCGATGTTCAGCGCCGCTCGCGCGACCACTTCGTCGATGAGGACGCAGTCCTGCTCGTCGAACGACTCGCGGCTGCGCAGCCGCGTCACCGTGACCGTTCCGAGCACCTTGCCGCGCGCGACCAGCGGGACCAATCGCGCCGATCCCAGACTGGCGAGGTAGTTGCGCAGGCTCTCGGCGCGGGGGTCCCTGATCAGCGCCGGGACGTCGGACCGGTACAGGTTCATTGGCCGGCCGTCGGCGATGACCCGCTCGTACACCGTGCCGGGCGGGATCTGCATGGTCTGGCCGGGCGCCAGTTTCGCGGTGGGGGCGGTCGGGTCGGGGAAGGCGACCGCCAGCCGGCGGAGCACGCCCCGGGTGGCCGCGGCGGCCGCCGCCCCCTCGTCGGGGGCGAGGACCGCCTCCAGCAGCTGTACGTCGGCCGAGTCGGCGAGCTGCGGCACCAGCACCTGCACGATCTCCTCGGCGGTCTGGCGCAGGTCCAGGGTGGTGCCGATGCGGGCTCCCGCCTCCGCGAGCAGGGCGAAGCGCCGACGGGCCCGTTCGGCCTCGACGAGCGCCCGCTGCCCCTCGGTGATGTCGATGAGGGAGGCGATCAGACCCAGCCGCCGGCCCGCGCCGTCGAGCAGCGGGGCGTAGGAGCAGGACCAGGTCCGGTCGTGATCGGGATCGGCCGCGGTCCGGCCGGTGCGACGCGCGTCGACGACCGGCTCTCTGCGGTCCAGAACCTGCTGCATCATCGCCTCCAACGCCGTGGCGTTGACGCCGGGGACCACCTCCGTGAGCCGCTTGCCCAGGTGCTCGGCCGGCAGGACGCCGTTCATCCGGGCCAGGGCGTCGTTGACCCGGATGAACCGCAGGTCCGTACCGAGGGTGGCCAGGCCGATGGGCGACTGGGTGAAGAGACTCTGGAGAGCCGCCAGCGAGTCCCTCATCCGCAGGACCTCCGAGGTCTCCACGGCGATCAGCATGGAGCCCGGACGGCCTTGCGGGTCGACGGCTGGGACGATCCACATCTCCATCGTCACGTGGTGGCCGTCGCGATGCCGCACGGGAAGGGTCCCGACCACGGTCTCGCCTGCCTGGACCCGTCGTGTGAGCTGCTCGGCCAGTTCCTGGTTGGCTTCGGGGACCAGTACGGGCGAGGCAGGGCGGCCCAGGAGGTCTTCGGGCCGGTGGCCGAGGAGGTCCTGGGCAGCGAGCGACCACTCCAGGACACGCCCTTCCGCGTCCTCCCTCCACAGCGCGATGGGAAGCAGCTCGCGGAGCACACCAGCGTGCCCGACAGCTCCTACGGGCGGGTCCGGCACCTCGCTCGTCGACTGGTGAGGGTGAGTGTCCAATGCATCGGCCTAACCCCAGGGGGGCATTTCCTATCGAATTACCCTATCCGAAAGATCGGCGCGGGGCGCTGCCCGCCTAGGGGGCGGCGCGCAGCGGGGGTGCGGGGCGATCCTGAATCCCGTTCCCGCGCGGCGCCCCCGGGGCGCCGCGCGAGAAGACCTCCAGGTCAGCCGCGACAGGGCAGCCCATCGGGTGCGCCAGTTAGCGAGCCCCCCGGCGATCCCGGTCCGTACCGCGCCGCCCCCGCCGCGCCCGGTCCGTACCGCGCCGCCCCCGCCGCGCACGCCTGCACCGCGCCGCCGCCGTGCGCCACCCGCACGTCCCGCACCCTCTTCACCGCGTCGTTCGTGTGGCCCCGCGTTGCGGCGGCGAGTCGAGCGAGCCGAGCGAGCAGGGGGAGCGCCGACGGGCCCGTTCGGGCCCGTTAGGCCTCGACGAGCGTCCGCTGGCCGTCGGTGGTGTCGCGCGCGTCATTCCCGTGGCACCCCGTCGCGGCGGCGAGCCGGCCGTCCCCCTCCGCGGGCTCCTTCGGGCGGGACAGCGTGCCGCAGGCCCATGCCCCCTGGGCCCCGCAGCCTCACGCATGCGCCCCCACCGCCACCACCCCCACCGTCAACTCCGTCTTCCCCTCCAGTGCTTCGCCCACCCGCTCCGCCTGCGCCTCCAGCTCGTCCCGCGCGTGCTGCGTGCGCAGCGCCTCGCCGATCGGCTCCACCGTCAGCGCGATCCGTCGGCCCGAGCGGCGCTGGTGCCACACCCCCGCGACGACGCCGTCCACCAGCACCACCGGAAAGTTCCCCGCCTGCCCGCCGGCCAGCGCGCGCTTGTACGCCGGGCCGGGGAAGAGCCGTTCGCGGGGCTGCGAGGCGATGGCGAACGCGTCGAAGTACGGCAGCAGCCGCACGCCCCGCGCCGGGGCGTCCGGGAAGTCGAGGTCCCCGGCGGCCACCCATGCCGGGGCGTCCTCGAAGGACACCTCCTCGACGCGGCCCTCTCGGGCGAGCGCGGCGAAGAGCTCCGTCGCCCAGCCCTTCGGCGCCGCGAGCCACTTGGCGAAGTGCTGGGGGCTCGCCGGGCCGTACGCGTACAGGTAGCGGTGTACGAGGGCGGCCAGCGCGGGCTGTGCCTCCATCGGTGTGACGGCGGGGCTGGTGTACGTCGTCTTGCGGCCGCGGTTGGGGGCGAAGCGGAGCACGCCCCGGTGCGCGGCCCGGTGGGTCGCCTGGCGCCAGCGGGGCCACTTGTCCTGGAACGCCTCCATCACCGGGTCCCCGGCCCAGGACCCGACGCGCTCCACGATCGCCTCGGTCAGTTCGTCGACGGTCAGCTCCGCGCCGTCCAAGGCGTCCCCGATCGCGTCGAGCACCTGCTCGGTCTGCTCGTCCGTCATCCGTGCCGGGGCGGGCATCGGGTTCGCCCCGGCGGGGATCGCCGAGAGCGCCCCGGTCCACATGGGCAGGTCGGCGGCGGCCAGCAGATGGACCGTGCCGCGCGGACCGTACGTCTTCACCAGGCTGGCGTCGCTCCACAGCGCCTCGCGCACATCGGCCCGGGTGGCGCCGCCCGCCATGCGCAGGGCGAGGGAGAGCTCGCCGGCCGACAGCACCTGCGCGTGCGCGCCGAGCATCGCGGAGGAGGTCTCCGCGGGCGTGCTCTCCATGGGGGCTGCGATGCCCTGCCGTTCGATCCGGCGGGCGTTGGCCTCGGTCCACGTCACCGTACGCGTCGTCATGCGAGCGACTCTAGGCTCGATATAGGTCAGATTCTGGCCGCATTGAGGGGCTCTCCGCGGGCTTTCCCCGGGACTCTGCACGGGACTTTCCACGGGCCTTCCGCGGGCCCTCCGCGGGCTTCCCTCGGTGAAGCGATGGCGCGACCGCGCCCGTCCGACCCGCCCTCACCGGCGGACAATGGTGTACTGGCGGGACGGTAAGTATTGCTCTCACCCGAGGAGTTGCGGTGGCCAAGGTCCGGACCTCGTATCACTGCGGCCTCGACGCCGCCGTAGACGTCGTCGGCGGCAAGTGGAAGCCGCTCATTCTGTGGGCGCTGCACGACGGCACGCACCGCTTCGGGGAGCTGAAGCGCCATGTGGCGGGCGTCAGCGAGAAGATGCTGATCCAGCAGCTGCGCGAGCTGGAGGCAGACGGCGTCGTGCACCGCGAGGTGTACCGGGAGGTTCCGCCCCGGGTGGAGTACTCCCTCACCGAGCTCGGCGAGGCGCTCAACACCGCCCTGCTGCCTCTCGGCGAGTGGGGCGCCGCCTATACCGAGCAGATCCTCGCCAACAAGCGCGCCAACTCCGTCGTCTGACCGGCCGTCGGGAGCGGTTGCGGCCGGGGCGCGGCCGTCGTATACGGCGCCCCGGCGGCGGCCGGCGGCCCACGTCGGACACGCCGTCAATACGACGCCCCTGCCCGGGGGTCACCCTTGGGAGGTACGGCCCCGGGCACGTCCCCGAGCCCCGCAAAGGCCCGGAACCAGCCATATTCCGGGCCCGTGGGACGCCGCTTCCTCCGTCCGCCGCATTCGGAGCGTAGTTACGGCATGGCGTGGCACCCAGCACCACTTACGAAGGGTTATGGTGGAAACCCCCCCTCGGGCCGGTCCGTATCCCCCCCCCACGGACCGGCCCGTTTTCTTCTCTCGGCTCCGCGCAGCTCTCGGCTCCGCGCAGCCCTGGTTCCGCGCAGCCCTCGGCTCCGCGCCGGCTCCTAGCTCCGCCCGGCCCAGATGTTCGTGCCCGCGGTGTCCACCGCGAAGGCGTCGATCTCCTCCAGCTCCGCGTCCGTGAGCGGCGGGGCGGCCAGCGCCGCCACGTTCTCCTCCAGCTGCTGCACGCTGGACGCGCCGATCAGCGCCGACGTCATCCGCTCGTCCCGCAGGACCCACGCGATCGCCAGCTGGGCGAGCGACTGGCCGCGCCGGGACGCGATGTCGTTCAGCCCGTTCAGCCGCCGCAGCACCTCGTCGGAGAGCAGATTCGGGTCCAGGGACTTGCCCTGCGTGGCTCGCGAGCCCTCCGGGATGCCCTTGAGGTACTTGCCGGTGAGCAGGCCCTGCGCGAGAGGCACGAAGGAGATGCAGCCCATGCCCGCGCTCTCCAGCGTGTCGAGCAGGCCGTCGTCCTCGATCCAGCGGTTGATCATGGAGTAGGAGGGCTGGTGGATGAGCGCGGGGACGCCCATCTCCTTCAGCAGCCGCGCCGCCTCGGCCGTCTGCTCCGCGTTGTACGACGACACGCCCACGTACAGCGCCTTGCCCTGCTGCACCGCGCTGGCCAGCGCGCCCATCGTCTCCTCGAGCGGAGTGTGCGGGTCGAAGCGGTGGGAGTAGAAGACGTCGACGTAGTCCAGGCCCATCCGCTTCAGGGAGGCGTCCAGGGACGACAGCAGGTACTTGCGCGAGCCCCACTCGCCGTACGGGCCGGGGTGCATCAGATAGCCGGCCTTGGTGGAGACGAGCAGCTCGTCCCGGTATGCCGTGAAGTCCTGGGCGAAGATCTTGCCGAAGTTCAGCTCGGCGGACCCGGGCGGCGGTCCGTAGTTGTTCGCCAGGTCGAAGTGGGTCACGCCCAGGTCGAAGGCGCGGCGCAGGATCGCGCGCTGCGAGTCCAGTGCGCGGTCGTCGCCGAAGTTGTGCCAGAGGCCGAGGGAGAGGGCGGGGAGCTTGAGCCCGGAGCGGCCCGTACGGCGGTACTCCATCGAGTCGTAGCGGCTGGGGGAGGCGAGGTAAGAGGGGGAGTCAGTCACGCTTCCCTCCTTATCACGGACTTGTGACAGACCGGGTTGGGTGGCCGTGGCCGCTGCGCAGTAGTGTGGCGGCCTCGGGCCCCGGACCCTGGCACGGACGGGACGGCGTGGCCCCGGACGGAACCGAGAGGTGGACTCAGTGAACTTGCGCGACCTGGTGTACGGGCTCTACGCACGCCGGGTGGAAGGCCGTCTCGACCACGCTCAGGTGCCCAAGCACATCGGTGTCATCCTCGACGGCAATCGTCGCTGGGCGAAGGCTTCGGGCGGCACCGCGGAGCAGGGTCACAAGGCCGGCGCCAGCAAGATCCAGGAGCTGCTGGGCTGGTGCGAGGAGACCGACGTCGAGGTCGTCACCCTCTGGCTGCTGTCCACCGACAACCTGGAGCGTCCCGAGGACCAGCTGATCCCGCTGCTGGGCATCATCGAGGACGCGGTCCGCGACCTCGCCGCCGACGGCCGCTGGCGCGTCCACCACGTGGGCACCCTGGACCTGCTGCCCGCCCGCACCCAGTCCGTGCTGAAGGAGGCCCAGCAGGCCACCGTCTCGAACGACGGCATACTCGTGAACGTCGCGGTCGGATACGGCGGCCGCCAGGAGATCGCGGACGCCGTCCGCTCCCTTCTCCTGGAGCACGCCGACAAGGGCACGAGCTTCGAGGAGCTCGCCGAGATCGTCGACGTCGAGCACATCTCCGAGCACCTCTACACCCGCGGCCAGCCCGACCCCGACCTGGTCATCCGCACCAGCGGCGAGCAGCGGCTCTCCGGCTTCATGCTCTGGCAGAGCGCCCACTCCGAGTACTACTTCTGCGAAGTCTTCTGGCCCGCCTTCCGCAAGGTGGACTTCCTGCGCGCGCTGCGCGACTACGCGGCGCGCCACCGCCGCTACGGATCCTGACCCCCTGCGGCCCCACCGGCGGCGTACGTCACAGGCTGTTCATTCATGCGTCGTCATATGCCATGGCATGGCCGCGCATGTTCGAGGGAATACCACTTTCAGGTCGACGTCCGATCCACGAACGTCGTATCTCAGTGAGCGGCCATGACCGCTCACCCGGGAGGCCCTTTGCACACGAAGGACCGCACCTCGCTTGCGGACCGCGCGGAGGGCCGGAGCTCGGCCCGTGCAGCGTGGCCTGAGCCCGGCCCGTCCCCCGCCTTCGGCGGGGAGACCCCATGGCCCGCGACAGCCGTCGCACGCCGACCTCAGCCGAGGGGGTACGTCCTTCCGTGGTGAACAGCACAAAGCGCCGCATGCCCGACAGGCGCACCTACGTTCTCGACACCAGCGTCCTGCTGGCCGACCCGAACGCCATGACCCGCTTCGAAGAGCACGAAGTCGTGCTCCCGATCGTGGTCATCACGGAGCTGGAGGCCAAGAGGCACCATCCGGAGCTCGGCTACTTCGCCCGGCAGGCGCTGCGCCTGCTGGACGACTTCCGTATCCGGTTCGGCCGCCTCGACGCCCCCATTCCGCTCGGCGACCTCGGCGGCACGCTCCGCGTCGAGCTCAACCACTCCGATCCCGGCGTCCTTCCGGCCGGCTTCCGATTGGGGGACAACGACTCACGGATCCTGGCGGTCGCCCGCAACCTCCAGGCCGAGGGGTACGACGTCACGGTCGTCTCCAAGGACCTGCCCCTGCGCATCAAGGCGTCCTCCGTCGGTCTGCTGGCCGAGGAGTACCGCGCCGAGCTGGCCATCACGGACTCCGGCTGGACCGGTATGTCCGAGCTGCCCCTCTCCGCCGAGCAGGTGGACCTGCTGTACGGAGAGGAGACGCTCTACGTCCCCGAGGCCGCGGAGCTCCCCGTCCACACCGGGCTGGTCCTGCAGTCCGAGCGGGGCAAGGCGCTGGGCCGGATCTCGGCCGAGGGCAACGTCCGCCTGGTGCGCGGCGACCGGGAGGCGTTCGGCATCCACGGCCGCAGCGCCGAGCAGCGCATCGCGCTCGATCTGCTGCTCGACCCGGACATCGGCATCGTCTCGCTCGGCGGCCGGGCCGGCACCGGCAAGTCGGCGCTGGCGCTCTGCGCGGGCCTGGAGGCGGTCCTGGAGCGCAGGCAGCATCAGAAGGTGATGGTCTTCCGGCCGTTGTACGCCGTGGGCGGGCAGGAGCTCGGCTATCTGCCGGGCACCGAGGCCGAGAAGATGAGCCCCTGGGCGCAGGCGGTCTTCGACACGCTCTCCGCGGTGGCCGGCCGTGAGGTGATCGAGGAGGTGCTGGGCCGCGGCATGCTCGAGGTCCTGCCGCTCACCCATATCCGCGGGCGCTCGCTGCACGACGCGTTCGTCATCGTGGACGAGGCGCAGTCCCTGGAGCGGAACGTCCTGCTGACGGTTCTGTCCAGAATCGGGGCCAATTCCCGGGTTGTTCTCACGCATGACGTGGCACAACGGGACAATCTGCGCGTCGGTCGCTATGACGGAGTGGTCGCCGTCGTGGAGAAGTTGAAGGGCCATCCGCTCTTCGCGCACGTCACCCTCACACGCTCCGAGCGCTCCCAGATCGCCGCGCTCGTGACCGAAATGCTGGAGGAAGGCCAGATCTAGTACGGAATAAGGCAGTTGGCGCCGCCCGGCAAGCGCAAGAGCGTAGCCGGGCGGCGCCGTGCTGTCCGCCGGTTTCCGTAAAACTCCTGGCGTAAACGGCGTGTGAGCTTTCACACGTAACGAAGAATTGCCTTGCGGCGTTGCCTTCCGGCAGAGTCTTGCTTCCGTCAGGCCCCGCATACGACACACGCGCACCTCTCGTGGGTGCACAGCAGTACATAACTCAAGACTTCGATCGTCGTATGCCGCCCGCGAGCACCACGCGGCGACTTCCGCAGGGGAGTTGCCCACCGGGCCCGAGCCTCCCGTGACCCAGACAAGGGGAGGCCAGCGTCAGGGGCAAGATTGCGCTCGCGAGGTCACCTATGCGGGCGACGCTGGAAGGAAACCGTGTGAGCCGGATCTCGGTCCGGGGGTTCGCGGTGGCATCTGCCACTGCGGTCACCACCGTCGGCGCCGTCGTTGGCGTCGCGTCGGGCAGCACTCAGCCCTCGAACGGCGACAGCCTCGAGGCGACCGCAGCCGACGCGACCCTCCTCGCGGACATTCCCATGGGCCAGCAGGCCCAGGTTCAGGTCTCGTCCCTGACGGAGCAGGCCGACGCGCAGGCAGCCGCCGCCGACGCCTCCGCGAAGAAGACCGCCGAGGAGGCCGCACGCATCTCGGCCGCCAAGACGGCCAAGGAGAAGAAGGCAGCCGCCGACGAGGAGGCCGAGAAGGCCGAGGAGGAGCGCGCGGACGCTGAGGCGCGGGCCAACCGCGACTCCGTGCGCGACGCCTCCAGCTTCTCCGCGAAGGCCTCCTACACGGTCGCCGAGGTCCAGGCGATGGCGCGGCAGATGGTCCCCGCCGACCAGTTCCAGTGCTTCAGCAACATCGTGAACCACGAGTCGACCTGGAACTACCGCGCTCAGAACCCGTCTTCGGGCGCGTACGGCCTGGTCCAGGCGCTGCCCGGCTCGAAGATGTCCTCGGCCGGCGCCGACTGGCAGACCAACCCGGCGACCCAGATCAAGTGGGGCCTGAACTACATGGACAGCCGCTACGGCAGCCCCTGCGGCGCGTGGTCGTTCTGGCAGGCCAACCACTGGTACTAGAGCTCGCTCGGCGCTCAACTTCGCGGAGCCCCTCACCGTCCTACGGTGAGGGGTTCCGTGCGTGTACGGTCGGTCCGAACAGGCTCCCGGGGGGAGTGATGTGGGGGGAAGAGGAAAGATCATGTCAAGAGTGCCAGGATGGCTCGGCCGGCTGGGCGGCAAGCTGACCGAGATGGGAGAGCGCTGGGACGAGCGCCGCGGCGAGGCCGCCGGCGACGAGGCGCCCGCCCCCGCCTCGCCCCCGGAGAGCGTCCCGCCGCCGCCCTCGTACGCGCCCGCCGTCGCCGCCCGGCCCGACCCGGTCGCCACCATCCCCTGGGGCATGCGCGTCGCCGCCGAGGCCGGCTGGCGGCTGCTCGTACTGGCGGGCACGCTCTGGGTGTTGATGCGCGTCATCAGCGCCGTACAGCTCGTCGTCCTCGCCTTCGTCGCCGCGCTGCTCGTCACCGCGATGCTCCAGCCCACCGTCGCCCGGCTGAAGCGGCTCGGCCTGCCGCGTGGGCTCGCCACCGCGGTCACCGCCATCGCCGGCTTCGTCGTCATGGGGCTGGTCGGCTGGTTCGTGGTCTGGCAGGTCATGGACAACCTCGACAACCTCTCCGACCGGGTCAGGGACGGTATCGAGGAGCTCAAGCGGTGGCTGCTGGACAGCCCGTTCCATGTCACCGAGAGCCAGATCAACGACATCGCCAAGAACCTCAGCGACACCATCGGCACGAACACCGAGGAGATCACCTCCGCCGGTCTTCAGGGCGTGACCGTGATGGTCGAGGTCCTCACCGGGATTCTGCTGGCGATGTTCTCGACGCTCTTCCTGCTGTACGACGGGAAGCGCATCTGGCAGTGGGTGCTCAAGCTGGTGCCCGCGCAGGCCCGTGAGGGAGTGGCCGGCGCCGGGCCGCGCGCCTGGCGCACGCTGACCGCCTATGTGCGCGGCACGGTGATCGTGGCGCTGATCGACGCGATCTTCATCGGCCTCGGCATCTACTTCCTCGATGTGCCGCTCGCCGTGCCGCTCGCCGTGTTCATCTTCCTGTTCGCCTTCATCCCGTTGGTCGGCGCGGTCATCTCCGGAGCGCTGGCGGTCGTCGTCGCGCTGGTCACCCAGGGCGTGTTCACCGCGCTGATGGTGCTGATCGTGGTCCTGGCCGTACAGCAGCTCGAGGGCCATGTGCTCCAGCCCTTCATCCTGGGCCGCGCGGTCCGCGTCCATCCCCTGGGCGTCGTCCTCGCGGTCGCCGCGGGCGGGCTGACCGCGGGCATCGGCGGCGCGGTGGTGGCGGTGCCGCTGGTGGCGGTGACCAACACGGTCGTCGGCTATCTGCGCGCGTACAGCAAGGAGCAGGCGATGCGGAGCGGGCCGCCGCCGTACGGGGCGACGGCCGTCGAGATCGCGGTGGCGCCGCGCCCGCCTGCCTCGCCGCTCAAGGACTCCGCGGCGGGGGAGGAGCGGGAGTGATATCCGAGCCTGAGCTGGTGGGAGAGGGCGACCCGTTCGGCGACGCCCAGCCGCCGGGAGCGGTGCCCGGGCCGCGCGGTCCTGGCGGGGCCGCGGAGGCCGCCACGGCATTCGGAGCGCCCGGGGCGACGGGAGCGACGGGAGCCGTCGAGGCGAGCGGGACGGGCGGAGCCGTCGGCACGGCCGAGACGGTCGGCGCGGGCGGCGACGAGGGCAAGGTCCCCTGGCTGCGCAGGCCGTGGACCCGCAAGCCGTGGGTGTGGGGGCTCGGCGGCGCGCTGCTCGCCTCCTCGCTGTGGGCGGGCGGTCTGTACGTCGACCACCGTCTGGGCCCGGACCTGCGGGGCTACAAGACGACCGGCAACCTCTGCGAGGAGACCGGGCTCAAGGCGCTGACCAAGCAGCTCGGCGAGATGGACGCCCCGGACCACGGCGAGCAGCCCCATAAGAACCAGAGCCGGGCGTACTGCTGGGCGACCTTCAAGTCGCCGGGCGCGGACGAGAAGAACGAGGAAGAGTTCGACGACCCGACGTCGAGCGTCTACGTCTTCTACCGGCTGCACAGGAAGGTCGACCCGGGGCCGGAGTTCGAGGCGAGCATCACCCCTGAGTCGAGGTTCAGCAGCGAGAACCAGCCCCCCATGGAGAAGGTCGAAGGCCTGGGCGACCGGGCGTACTTCGTGGTGGACGAAGTCACGTCCGCCGGTCCGCCGTCCCTCCATGTGCTCGACGGCCAGGCGGTGCTCAGCATCGCCCTCTCGATTCCCGACTCGACCGAGACCGTAGGGGACTCGGCGACGACGCGCCAGGCGTACCGGGACGAGATGATCGCCGATATGAAGGAGCTCATGGCCAAGCTCAAGGAGTGAGGCCAGCGTCGAAAGGGCCCCGCCGACGGGTGTCGGCGGGGCCCTTCGCGTGCTTGGCCCAAGGGGCCTGCGCCGTGCTACTCGGCCAGAGCGGCTTCGGCGTCCAGAGTCGTGCCCACGGCCTGGATCACCGAGGCGATCTTGAAGGCCTCCTGGATCGTCTCGCGGTCCACGCCGGCCTTGCGGAGCACCTGCTCGTGCGAGTCCAGGCACTGGCCGCAGCCGTTGATCGCGGAGACGGCGAGCGACCAGAGCTCGAAGTCGACCTTCTCCACGCCCGGGTTGCCGATGACGTTCATCCGCAGTCCGGCGCGGAGCGTGCCGTACTCCGGGTCCGACAGCAGGTGCCGGGTCCGGTAGAAGACGTTGTTCATCGCCATTATCGCCGCGGCCGACTTGGCGGCGGTGTACGCCTCGGCGGAGAGGTTGGCCTTGGCCTCGGGCTCCAGCTCGCGCAGCACCTTCGGCGAGCGCGAGGCGATCGCGCAGGCCAGGACCGTGCCCCACAGCTGCTGCTGCGGGAGGGCGCTGTTGCCGATGACCGAGCCGAGGTTCAGCCTCAGGTCCTTGGCGTAGTCCGGTACGGCGGACTTCAGTTCGTCGAGAGCCATCTCAGATCAGCCCGCTCACTCGCCCGAGAGCAGCTTGACCGGGTCGAGGGTGTTCTCGCCCTTGGTCCAGTTGCAGGGGCAGAGCTCGTCGGTCTGCAGCGCGTCGAGGACCCGCAGGACCTCCTTGGGGTTACGGCCGACAGAGCCCGCGGTCACCATGGTGAACTGGATCTCGTTGTTCGGGTCGACGATGAAGACGGCGCGCTGCGCGAAGCCGTCCTCGCCCTCGATGCCGAGGTCGCGCATCAGCTCGTGCTTGGAGTCGGCCAGCATCGGGAAGGGCAGGTCACGCAGGTCGGCGTGGTCCTTGCGCCAGGCGTGGTGGACGAACTCGGAGTCGCCGGAGAAGCCGAGGATCTGAGCGTCGCGGTCGGCGAACTCTTCGTTCAGCTTGCCGAAGGCGGCGATCTCGGTCGGGCAGACGAAGGTGAAGTCCTTGGGCCACGCGAAGACGACCTTCCACTTGCCCTCGTAGGACTTGTGGTTGATCTGCGCGAACTCCTCGCCGCTCTCCAGCGAGACGCAGGCGGTCAGTTCGAACGTGGGGAACTGGTCACCGACAGTGAGCACTCGGTCTCCTTGCATACAGGAATTCCCTTTTGGGGTCTTCCAGTGGGGGTTGGACGGATCTTGATCCTGGCATAGGCGCCATTGATCGCGGAAATAGCTAGACTCGGTCATCGCGATCGGAGGTGCCTATCAGTGGCCATCAGTAATGTCGTCAATGCCGGTAATAGGGGAGCGGGGCGAGGCAAGCAGCCGAGCCTCGCTCAGCTGCGCGCCTTCGCGGCCGTCGCCGAGCATCTGCACTTCCGGGACGCCGCCGCCGCGATCGGCATGAGCCAGCCCGCGCTCTCGGGCGCCGTGTCGGCGCTGGAGGACACGCTGGGCGTGCAGCTGCTGGAGCGTACGACGCGCAGAGTACTGCTCTCCCCGGCCGGCGAGCGCCTCGCGGTGCGGGCCAAGGCCGTTCTGGACGCGGTCGGGGAGCTGCTGGAGGAGGCCGACGCGGTGCGCGCGCCCTTCACCGGAGTGCTGCGGCTCGGCGTGATCCCGACGGTCGCCCCGTATCTGCTGCCCACGGTGCTGCGCCTGGTCCACGAGCGGTATCCGGAGCTCGACCTCCAGGTCCACGAGGAGCAGACCTCCTCCCTGGTCGACGGGCTCGCCGCCGGGCGGCTGGACCTGCTGCTGCTCGCCGTGCCGCTCGGGGTGCCAGGCGTCACCGAGCTGCCGCTCTTCGACGAGGACTTCGTGCTGGTCACGCCCGACGACCACTGGCTGGGCGGCCGCCAGGACATTCCGCGGGAGGCGCTGCGCGAGCTGCATCTGCTGCTGCTCGACGAGGGCCACTGCCTGCGCGACCAGGCCCTGGACGTCTGCCGGGAGGCGGGCCGCACCGAGGGCGCCCCGGTCACCACCACCGCGGCGGGCCTCGCCACGCTGGTGCAGCTGGTGGCCGGCGGGCTCGGAGTGACGCTGCTGCCGCGCACGGCGGTCGACGTGGAGACGGGTCGCGCCGGGCGGCTGCAGACCGGGTACTTCGCCGATCCCGCCCCCGCACGCCGGATCGCCCTGGCGATGCGCGCGGGGGCGGCTCGCCAGGGCGAGTTCGAGGAGTTCGCGCAGGCCCTGAAGGAGGCGCTGCGCCCCCTGCCCGTACGGATCAGCGACTAGCGCGCGGTCCGATACTCGGTACGGATCGGTCGCCGGTGTACGGATCGGCGACGAGCGCTCAGTCCGTGACCGGTGTACGGGTCGGCCCCGGCCAGGCGCTCAGTCCGTCACCGGTGTACGGATCGGCCCCCGGCCAGGCGCTCGGTCGGTCACTCCGTGCGCAGGCCGTCCGGGCGCATCAGGCGCCACAGCGGCGGCAGGCTGAGCAGCGTCACCACCGCGACCAGGCCCGCGCCGACCCCGGCGAGCGGCAGGAACAGCAGCCACTCCGTCACCGGCTTGTCGATCAGCCTGAGCATCGCCCAGCCGAGCCCGAGACCGCCCGCGACGGCCAGCGCCGTGCCCAGCACCACCGGGATCGCGGTCTGCCACAGCACCGACCAGGCGAGCGTGGAGCGGCGGGCGCCGAAGGCGACCAGCACCGACAGCAGCCGCTTGCGCTCGCGCAGCTGCTCGATCTGCGCGACCACCATGGACGCCGCGATCAGCATCAACGTGCCGGTGGCGGCGACGAAGAGCGCCGTGCGGAGGGAGTCGTACATCCTGTCCCGGTCGGCCCTCTGGAACGTCCATACGCGCATCGCCGGGTCGATCGCGTACGCGGTGGTGCGAACGCGTTCGGCGGCGTCCGGGACGGACGGGTCCGTCTGGATCAGCGCGGTGGTCGACGCGTTGGGCAGGCTCGCCGGGTCGAGGGAGCCCGGGGTGAGGAAGACTCCGCTGTGCGTCTCGCCCGCGGGGTCGGTCCGCTGGGGGACGGTCCGGGCGTCCGCGGGGATCCTCCAGAGCACCGGCTCCTTGTCGGCGGCGCCCCGGGGGTCGTAGAGGGTGTCGTTGAGGTTGAGCGTGCGGCCGGGGCGGGCGGCGTCGGTCACCCACTCCTCGTTCTTCTGGTCGGCGCGGTACGCGATGAAGACGTCGCCGTCCTGGCAGGAGGGCAGCTTCAGCAGCTCGCGCAGGGTCGAGCAGGAGCCATAGGTGAGCGCGACCGTCTGGGCGGAGCCGTCCGCGCTCCTGCCGGGGGAGACCGCGTAGGCGTCGACCGTGCCGACGACCTCCTTGACGCCCTGGGTCGCCCGGAAGTCCTTGATCATGCGGTCGGCCAGCTCGCCGCTGGGGAAGTCGGTCATGACTCCCACCTGGGCGCGCTTGGGGTCCTCGCCCGTCACCTTGGTGAAGTCGTCGTTGATGCCCACGAAGTACATCTGGAGCGCGATGCCGCCCGCCACCGCGACGGTGATGCCGCTGACGGCGCGGGAGGCCGCCGCGCTGGACAGCTGGAGCCTGCGGCTTGCGAGCTGCCAGGCCACCGGGCCGCCGCGCATCTGGAGCACGACGGTCTCGACCAGCCATGGCAGCAGGGTCACCAGACCGAGCAGGATCAGGAGGATGCCGATCGAGATGAGCGCCACCTCCGGCGAGGTGACCCCCTCGCTGCCGGCGCCGGTCGACAGGAGCAGCAGCACGCCGACGACCGGCATCGCGACGCGCCAGGCGGCCCTGCGCTTGCGGGTCTTGCTCTGGCGTACGACGCCCAGCGGCTCGATCGCCACCGAGCGCAGCGCCACCAGCGTCACCACGACCGCGCACACCGGCACCGCCAGCACGATCGCCAGGGCGAGCAGGGGAGCGGGCTGGAGGTCGGAGGGGAACGCGGCGACGCGCCAGACCTGGAACGATCCGACGAACTCGCGGCCCCCGTAGAAGAACACGGCGCCGAGGAGCAGCCCGAGCAGCGTGCCGAACAGCGCCTCGCCCGCCGCCGCCCGCCGGGTCGTCGCGATGTCCGCGCCGACCAGCCGGAGCGCGGCCAGCCGCCGGTCGCGCCGCTCGCCGCCGAAGCGCACCGCCGTGGCGATGAAGATCACGACGGGGACCAGCAGGACGACGCACATCAGCACGACGAGGATCACCAGGACGGGGTCCATGGGCTCCCGCTGCGTCGCCTGCCCCCACTCGGCGATCCTGTTCGCGTTGCCCTTGCCGTCCGTGATGGCGCCGCTGCCCGTGTACAGATAGAGGTCGTGCGGGTCGCTGAGGCCCGCCTCGCCGATGGTCCCCACCAGCTTGTACGGCTTGAACCGCTCCCTGAGCAGCTCTGAGTCCTCGCCGTTGAGCAGCCTCTTCAGAGCGGGGGAGACCACCATCTCGCCGGGGCCGGGGAACCGGTCGACGCCGGGCGGCCGGGCCGGGTTCGCGCCGTCCGCGCGCAGCTGCCAGCCGCCGATCGTGGCGTCGCGGTACTCCACCGACGCGTCGGCGACGACCAGCGTGCGGTCGGACGGCGGCAGCGTGCCGGCCTCCACGGCGGCGGGGGTGCGGTCGACGGTGCGCTGGTCGCGGTTGTTCAGCAGGCTGGGCACCGCGGTCGCGGCGAGGAGCACGGCCACGCCGAGGCCCACGCCGACGGCGGTGAGCAGGGTGCGGATCCAGCCTTCGCGGCCGCCGGCCACGGCGAAGCGCACCCCGAGGCCGAGGTCGCGCGTCCAGGCGGAGAGCGGGGCGGGGCCCGAGGGGCCCGGGGACGCCGTGGCCGCGTCCTTCCGCTCGTCGAGCATCGTCATCCGGCGTACTCCAGGTCACGGGTCCTGCCGTCGCGCACGACGATCTCGCGGTCGGAGTACGCGGCGACCCGGGCCTCGTGGGTGACCAGGACGACGGCGGTGTTGGCGGACCTGGCGGCCTCGGTGAGCAGCTGCATCACACGCTCGCCGTTGAGCGAGTCCAGGGCGCCGGTCGGCTCGTCCGCGAAGACCACCTTGGGGTTCG
This sequence comes from Streptomyces sp. NPDC051907, assembly GCF_040681075.1. Lineage (NCBI taxonomy): Bacteria > Bacillati > Actinomycetota > Actinomycetes > Kitasatosporales > Streptomycetaceae > Streptomyces > Streptomyces sp. NPDC051907. The sequence continues at coordinate 83,505 of NZ_JBFAYB010000012.1, forward strand.
ATGCGAGGGCGCGTGCCACGGCGACGCGCTGGCCCTGGCCGCCGGAGATGTCGCCGGGGCGCTTGCCGCCGAGGTCGTCGACCTCCAGCTCGGCCATCCGGCGCAGCGCCTCGGCCTCGGCGTCCTTGCGCTTCACACCGCTCAGCCGCAGGGGCAGGGCGACGTTCTCCGTGCAGGTCAACTCCGGTACGAGCTGGCCGAACTGGAACACGAACCCGAAGTCGCTGCGGCGCAGCGCGCTGCGGCGGGCGTCGGACATCGTGTGCAGCTCGCGGCCGCCGTAGACGATCGAGCCGCTGTCGGGCGTCACGATGCCCGCGAGGCAGTGCAGCAGCGTCGACTTGCCGGAGCCCGAGGGACCCATGACGGCGACGACCTCGCCGGGGTGGATGGAGAAGGACGCGCCGTCCAGGGCCGCTGTGGGGCCGAAGGACTTGTGCAGATCCGTGGCGACGAGGAGGGAGCCCGCGGGCGTCATGCGCGTACCGCCTTCGCGAGCTGGTCGAGCCGGGCCGCGGTCAGCTCCAGCCAGCGCAGGTCCGCTTCCAGATGGAAGAGCGCGTGGTCGCAGACGAGCTGGTCGGCGAGGTCGCCGCGGCGCTTGCGGTCGGTGAGGATGCGCATCAGCCGCAGATGCTCGGCCCGCTGGGCGTCCAGCAGATCGGCGGCGCTGCGCCCGGTGAGGATCGCGAGGACGACCTTGGTGTAGAGGGTCGACTGCAGATACGGCTCGGGCTTCTCGGGCTGGGCGAGCCACTGCGCGACGTCGGTGACGCCGGCGTCGGTGATCGCGTACCGCTTCCGCTCAGGACCGCCGCCGGCCTCGATGCCGTCCACCTCGACCAGCCCGTTCTTCAGCAGCCGGGACATGGTCGAGTAGACCTGCCCGTAGTGCAGGGGGCGGTCGTGGCCGAATCTCTCGTCGAAGGCCCGCTTGAGGTCGTAGCCGTGGCGCGGGCCGGACTCCAGGAGGCCGAGCAGGGTGTGACTGATGGACATGGGGCCTACTCTACACGCGGTGTATACCCCATGTGTATACCCGAAGGGGATAGTCGGATTCCGGTCGACGGGGGCTTCGGAGGGCGGGGACGGGCGCCCAGTACCCCCATAAATCGACTACTTCACCGCTCCTCGCAACCTTGTGCGCCTCTCAGGAGTCGGTTCCATAAGACGGGGTGCTCATTGTCACGTCCGGAAAAGGCCGGATCGGTGGCCCTTTGTCTGCATGGCCGGTGTTAGCTTTCTGAGCTGATTCCGGGCCGACCCCGGCGACACGGACAGATCGAAGGAAGAGCGGAGCAACGGAGCGATGGGCCGAGCGGAAGCGCGACAGGCCCGGCAGCGCGGCGCGCGCCGGGCGACCAAGGCCAAGCCGACCGGCATACGGCGCTTCTTCACCTGGAAGAAGCTGCTGGGCACGTTCTTCGGCCTGTGCCTGCTGCTCATGGGCGCGTTCTTCGTGGTCTATCTGATGGTCCCGGTGCCGAAGGCCAACGCCCAGGCCGAGATGCAGAGCAACGTCTACAAGTTCAGCGACGGCAAGGTCCTCACCCGCACCGGCAAGGTCAACCGGGAGATCGTCGGGCTGGAGTCGATCCCCAAGGACGTCCAGTACACCTTCGTCGCGGCGGAGAACAAGTCCTTCTTCAAGGACTCCGGAGTCGACCTCAAGGGCACTGCCCGCGGCCTGATGAACACCCTGACCGGCAAGGGCAAGCAGGGCGGCTCGACGATCACCCAGCAGTACGTCAAGAACTACTACCTCAACCAGGATCAGACGGTCACCCGCAAGCTCAAGGAGCTGGTGATCTCCCTCAAGGTCGACCAGAAGAAGGAGAAGAGCGAGATCCTGGCCGGGTACATCAACACCGCGTACTACGGCCGCGGCGCCTATGGAATCCAGGCCGCGGCCCAGGCGTACTACCGGGTCGACGCCGAGAAGCTGAACGTCGCCCAGGGCGCGTACCTCGCCTCGCTGCTCCAGGCCCCCAACCAGTACGACTGGAGCTCCGCGACCCCGACCGGCAAGCGGCTGGTCCAGGAGCGCTGGAACTACACGCTGGACAACATGGTCGAGGAGGAGTGGCTCGACAAGTCCGGCCGCGACGGACTGAAGTTCCCGGTGCCGAAGGAGCCGAAGGCGGCCCCCGGCAGCGAGGGCCAGGTCGGCTACATCGTCGAGGCCGCCAACAAGGAGCTGATCCGCCAGGGCCTGACCGAGGACCGCATCGAGGCCGGCGGCTGGACCTTCACGCTCAACATCGACTCCAAGCGGCAGGCGGAGCTCGAGAAGGCGGTCAAGCGCCAGCTCGAGGACGAGCTGGACCGCGAGGGCAACAAGATCGACGCCACCGTCCAGGCCGGCGCGACCTCCGTCGACCCCAAGACCGGCAAGGTCGTGGCGCTGTACGGCGGAGTGGACGCCACCAAGCACTACATCTCGAACGCGACCCGCTCCGACTACCAGCCTGCCTCGACGTTCAAGCCGATCGTGTTCGCCTCCGCGCTGGAGAACGAGTCCGAGACTCAGGACGGCGACCGCATCGGCCCCAAGACGATGTACGACGGCACCAGCAAGCGTCCGGTCGACGGCAGCGACACTCCCTTCGCCCCGGAGAACGAGGACGACAAGAGCTACGGCCCGGTCAACGTCCAGAAGGCGATGAACAAGTCGATCAACTCGGTCTTCGCGCAGATGGTCGTGGACGTCGGACCCTCCGATGTGAAGGAGACCGCGCTCGGCCTCGGCATGAAGGACGGCCCGTCCTTCCCCGAGCGGCCCGCGATCTCGCTCGGCACGATGGGCGCCTCCACCTGGGACATGGCCGGGGTGTACGCGACCCTCGACAACCACGGCAAGAAGGTCACGCCGACGATCGTGGCCAAGGCCGAGCACAAGGAGCGCCAGGTCGAGCTGGCGGACCCGATCGGCGAGCAGGTGATCAGCCGTGAGGCCGCCGACACCGTCACCTCGGTGCTGACGGGCGTGGTCAAGAACGGCTCCGGCCACGAGGCCCGTACGGACGACTACGAGGCGGCCGGCAAGACAGGCACGTCGGAGCAGAACAAGTCCGCCTGGTTCGCGGGCTACACCCCCGAGCTCACCACGGTCGTCGCCCTGTTCGGCGAGTCCACCAAGGAGGGCGGCGGGCAGGTCACCCTCACCGGCACGGCCAACTCCGGCCGCGCCAACGGCGGCGGCTTCCCGGCCAGGATCTGGGCCGACTACACGCTGGGCGCCCTGGACGGCGGCTCCGACGCCGAGTTCGACCTGGACGTCGACGAGAGCGCCACGGCCGACCCGGACCCGCTGCCGACGAGCACCCCGACCCGGAAGCCGACCGAGAAGCCCACCGAGAAGCCGACGGAGAAGCCGACCGAGAAGCCCACTCAGACGCCGACCGAGAAGCCGACGCCGACGGACGACCCGGTTCCGACGCCCACGGACAAGCCGACGACCCGGCCCACCATCCCGGTGCCGACGGATCCGACCGAACCCGACCCGGGCGACGGCGACCCGGACGAGGAGAAGAAGCCGTGACGGCCGCATGGGCCCGGCGCGCTTCTGCCGCCCGCAGCTGACAGCGCACGACGGCGCCCGCGACCCCCTCAGGGGCGCGGGCGCCGTCGTTCCGCGTCCGGCGGGCTCAGCCGCCGTCGACCTTGTCGGCGATGCGGTCGCCGAGGCTCTTGTCGATGGTGCGCCAGTACTGCAGGGCCCGGTCCAGGACGGGCCTGGTGACGTCCTGGAGCAGATGTCCGCTGACGTTCGACACCAGCCGGTCGCGTGCGGCGTCGTCCAGCACCTGGCGGACCATCGTGCCCGGCTGGCCCCAGTCGTCGTCCTCGCTGTGCCGCTTGGTCGCCTCCCGCACCAGCTCGCCCGCCGTCTCCCAGCCCGCCGGGTCGCCGAAGCGCCCGAAGTCGGCCGCGGGACCGCCATAGGAGTTCGGTGCGTACGGCCTCGACGCGTACGACGGCGCGTAGCGCATCGGGCCGTCCTTGGCGTACGAGTTCACCGGGGCGTGCGGCCGGTTGGGCGGCAGCTGCGCGTAGTTCGGACCGATCCGGTAGCGGTGCGTGTCCGGGTACGAGAACAGCCGGCCGAGCAGCATCTTGTCCGGCGACGGGCCGATGCCCGGCACCATGTTGGACGGCTCGAACGCCGCCTGCTCGATATGGACGAAGTAGTCCTCGGGGTTCTTGTCGAGCGTCATCCTCCCGACCTCGATCAGGGGGTAGTCGCCGTGCGGCCACACCTTGGTCAGGTCGAAGGGGTTGAAGCGGTAGTCGGCCGCGTCCTCGAAGGGCATGACCTGGACCTTGAGGGTCCACGACGGCGCGTTCCCGGACGCGATCGACTCGTACAGATCACGGCGGTGCGCGTCGCCGTCCTGCCCGGCCAGCTCGTCGGCCTCGTCCTGGGCGAGGAAGTCGATGCCCTGGTCGGTCTTGAAGTGGTACTTCACCCAGAACCGCTCGCCGCCGCCGTTGATCCACATATAGGTGTGGGAGCCGTAGCCGTTCATATGGCGGTAGGTCTTCGGGATGCCGCGGTCGCCCATCAGCCACGTCACCTGGTGCGCCGACTCGGGGGAGAGCGTCCAGAAGTCCCACTGCATGTCGTTGCTGCGCAGCCCGGTGGCCGGATGGCGCTTCTGGGAGCGGATGAAGTCCTGGAACTTGATCGTGTCGCGGACGAAGAAGACGGGCGTGTTGTTGCCGACCAGGTCGTAGTTGCCCTGATCGGTGTAGAACTTCAGCGCGAAGCCGCGGGGGTCGCGCCAGGTGTCGGGGGAGCCCTGCTCGCCGGCGACCGTCGAGAAGCGGGCCAGCATCTCGGTGCGCCTGCCCGGCTGGAAGAGATCGGCCTTGGTGAACTGGCTGACGTCGTTGGTGACTTCGAAGAAGCCGTACGCGCCCGACCCCTTGGCGTGCACCACCCGCTCGGGCACCCGTTCGCGGTTGAACTGGGCCATCTTCTCGATGAGGTAGTGGTCCTGGAGCAGGATCGGGCCGTCGGGCCCCACGGTGAGCGAGTGCTCGTCGCTCTCCACCGGGATGCCGGCGTTGTTCGTGGTGTACGGAGCCTTCGGGGATGACTCGGTCACGAGCGTCCTCCCGTCGAGAGAAGGGATGTGGTCGCATCGGCCGCGTTCCCCAGTGAACCCGTTCGACACCCCCTCGGCAACTTCTGGACGGAATCCAGAACTGGCCCGGATATCGAGCTGCCCCGCTAGGCGCGCGTGGGCAGCTCGAACCACACCACCTTGCCGGTCGACAGCCGGGTCGCCCCCCACCGTCTGGCCAGCCGGTTCACCAGGAACAGCCCGCGGCCGCCCTCGTCGGTGTCCCGCGCCCGCCGCTGCCGGGGCAGCTGCGGAGAGTCGTCGCCGACCTCGCAGCGCAGCACGTCCGTACGGAGCAGCCGCAGCGTCACCGGGCGCTCGGCATACCGCACCGCATTGGTCACCACCTCGCTGACCAGCAGCTCCACCGAGTCGCTCAGCTCCTCCAGACCCCAGCGGGCCAGCGCGCGGCGAGCCAGCCGGCGGGCCCGGCCCGGGGCCGCGTCCTCCGGCTCCAGGAACCAGTACGCCACATCGCTCGGCGCGATCCCGTCGAAGCGGGCCGCGAGCAGCGCGATGTCGTCGTCCCGGTCGCCCGGCCCGAGCATGTCCAGCACGTCGTCGCAGAGCGCCTCCAGCGGCGGCGAGTGGTCGGGGCCGGTCAGCTGGGCGGTGTCGGCGAGCCGCTCCCGCAGCTGCTCGATGCCCGTCCACACGTCGCGCAGCCGGGACTCGACCAGCCCGTCGGTGTACAGCAGCAGCGTCGCTCCGGCCGGGGCGTCCAGCTCCACGGCCTCGAAGTCGACCCCGCCCACCCCGATGGGCGCGCCGGGCGGCACCCGCAGCACCTCGGCCCGCCCGCCCAGGTGCAGCAGGATCGGCGGCGGGTGGCCCGCGTTGGCGATGGTGATGCGGTGCGAGACGGGGTCGTACACGGCGTACAGACAGGTGGCCATCCTGTCCGTGCCCAGACGCTGGGCCTGCTCGTCCAGATGGTGCAGGACCTCCTGCGGCGGCAGGTCGAGGCCCGCCAGCGTCTGCGCAGTGGTGCGCAGCTGGCCCATGATCGCGGCGGACGTCATGGAGTGGCCCATGACGTCGCCGACGACGAGCGCGACCCGGCTGCCGGGCAGCGGGATGGCGTCGTACCAGTCGCCGCCGACGCGGGCCGTCTCGGCGGCCGGCAGATAGCGCGAGGCCAGCCGGACGCCCGTGGGCTGCGGCAGCGAGTCGGGCAGCATCGTGCGCTGCAGCTCGTCGGCGATGTACGCCTCGCGGCCGTAGAGCACGGCCTTGTCGATGCCGAGCGCCGTGTGCGTGGCCAGCTGCGCGGCGACGAGCAGGTCGTTCGGCTCGAAGCCGGGCCGGTCGGGCCTGCGCAGGAACACGGCGGCGCCGATCACCCGACGCCGGCCGCGCAGCGGCGCCAGTATGGCGCGGTGCCCGCCGGGCACGGTCCGGTCCGCGCCCAGCAGCTCGGGCAGGGCGGCCCGGGCCGCGGCGGAGTCGCCGAACACCGGCCGCACCCCGCGCAGCACCTCCGACAGCGCGCCGCCGGAGCGCACCTCGCACAGCTCGGCGGCCGGGGCGAGGTCGGCCTGCGGGTCCATGAGCGAGACGGGCGTGCCGCCCGCCAGATCGCCGTCCTCACCAGCTAAACGCAGCCGGTCGGTCCGGCGCAGCCGCAAGACGAACGGCGAGATCGGCCGCTCGTCGCCCACCGGCAGCGGATCGCGCAGATACACCAGGATCGCGTCGGAGAAGGTCGGCACGGTGGCACGGCACAGCCCCAGGACGATCTCGTCCAGGTCTATGCCGCGCGCGATCCGCCGGGTGGCGGCCCCCACGAAACGCAGCCGGTCGCCCTCGCGGCGCGCCGTGCCCGCGATGTCCTGCGGAGGACTGGGCGGGCTCGGCGGCGTGGCCTGCGCGGGCGGCTTCTGCACGGCCGCGGCGCCGGGCGCCTCCGACCGCGGCCGGGTGCGTTCCTGCGGCCGGGCAGCCAAGGGCTGCCGGCCTTCGTGGGAGGTGGGCTGCTCCGTCACGCGTGGGATTCCGTCCGTCCGGGCCGGTTGTGCGATGCAATCGCCTCACGAGGCGGTATACCCGCTCTGCGGGCGGCGTCGACAGGGTGGCAGGCATCCGGCACAGCTCCACCCCCTATGTTGCGACTCGTGATGACTTACGGTCAGTTCCTGTGCTGCGCTCAATGATTGCTCCTGCTGCGCAGCCTTGCGGACGACGATCCTACGTTTGCCCCCAGGGGGCGCATCAAGAGTCTCACGAGGTCCCGTGCGCCGGAGCGGGTTCCCGGACCGGAATCGGTCACTTCACGAGGCGCCCTCGTTCACCCGCCGGAGCGCGCCCCGAAGCAGGGCTCGCCCCCCGGTGAGCGAGCCGCGTCTCAGGATGCCAGCCGGGCCGGCGTGCGGTCCCAGTCCGCCGGCAGCTCCGGAACCCGCCAGGCCGGATCAGGCCGCCAGTGCTCCCATCCGTCCGAGAACGGCGCGCCCCAGGCGTCGATGACGTCGACGGCCGCCCGGCCCGCCTCCTGGACGCGCAGGGCCTTCTCGGCGTCCATCAGGCCCACCTGCTGGGCCTGCGCGAACTCGTCCTCGTCCCGCCACAGCCAACTGCGGTCCGGAAAGACCGAGATGTCGAGGAAGTGGTCCTCGGAGTCAACTCCGCGCACCCACCGGGTGTGCGGCTCCTCGAGGTTGACGTACCAGTTCTTGAACCGCCAGCCGTGCTCCCAGAACAGCCATACCGACCACGGCTGCCCCGGCCGCGCCAGCTTGAGCACGCCCGTGCCCGACCAGCGGGTGCGGGCGACCGTGCGCGGGGCGGTGTAGCGGGTCGCCAGCGGCTCCTGGTGGACCGGGCCGCCGTCGGCGAGCACCGGCTTGACGCACTCCGTCCCCGGGGCCATCCACACGGCGAGCAGCTCGTCCGTGTCCTGGACGACGGTCACCGGACGGCAGATGTGGACGCCCGAGCCCGGCAGGCCCGGGGCATGGTCGCGATAGCGCCAGAGGATGTGGTCCCCGGGCGTCCAGCGTGAGATGCGTTCCGTACCTGTCATGAGCAGATATTAGGAGCCCGGCGGGGGCGCCGCTGCGATCCAGGTCACGAGCCGCGCTAGGGGCGGGTCATCCGCAGCACGTCAAGGGCCTCGTCGAGCTGCTCCAGGGTCAGCGCTCCACGCTCCACATAGCCGGACTCGAGGACGACCTCGCGGATGGTCTTGCGCTCGGCCAGCGACTTCTTGGCCACCTTGGCGGCCTCCTCGTACCCGATGTACTTGTTCAGCGGGGTGACGACGGACGGCGAGGACTCGGCGTACTCCCGGGCCCGCTCGACGTTGGCGGTGACGCCGTCGACCGCGCGGTCCGCGAACAGGTGCGAGGCGTTCGACAGCAGCCTGATCGACTCCAGCAGGTTCTTGGCGATCACCGGGAGCATGACGTTGAGCTCGAAGTTGCCGGACGCTCCGGCGACGGCGACGGTCGTGTCGTTGCCGGTCACCTGGGCCGCGACCATGAGCACGGCCTCGGGGATCACCGGGTTGACCTTGCCGGGCATGATCGAGGAGCCGGGCTGGAGGTCGGGGAGGTTGATCTCGGCGAGCCCGGTGCGCGGGCCGCTCGCCATCCAGCGCAGATCGTTCGCGATCTTGGTCAGCGACACGGCGATCGTGCGCAGCTGCCCGGAGGTCTCCACCAGCCCGTCGCGCGCGCCCTGCGCCTCGAAGTGGTCGCGGGCCTCGGTCAGCGGCAGCCCGGTGGCGCGGGCGACCTCGGCGATGACGGCGGCGGAGAAGCCGGGCGGGGTGTTGATGCCGGTGCCCACGGCCGTGCCGCCGAGGGGGAGTTCGGCCAGGCGCGGCAAGGAGGCGTTCAGTCGTTCGACGCCGTACCGGATCTGTGCGGCGTAGCCGCCGAACTCCTGGCCCAGCGTGACGGGCGTGGCGTCCATCAGATGCGTGCGCCCGGACTTGACGACGTCCGCGAACTCGGCGGCCTTGCGCTCCAGCGAGGCCGCGAGGTGCTCCAGCGCCGGGATCAGATCGTCCCGCACGCCCGCCGTGGCGGCGATGTGGATGGAGGAGGGGAAGACGTCGTTGGACGACTGCGAGGCGTTCACATGGTCGTTGGGGTGCACCTCGCGGCCCAGACGCTCGGTCGCGAGCGTGGCGATGACCTCGTTGGCGTTCATGTTCGACGATGTTCCGGAGCCCGTCTGGAAGACGTCCACCGGGAAGTGGTCGTCCCAGCGGCCCTCGGCTACCTCGGCCGCGGCGTCCGCGATCGCGCCGGCGACGTCCTTGTCGAGGACGCCCAGTTCGGCGTTGACCTGGGCGGCGGCGGCCTTGACGCGGCCGAGGGCCTCGATGTGGGCGCGCTCCAGGCGCTGGCCGGAGACGGGGAAGTTCTCCACGGCCCGCTGGGTCTGGGCCCGCCACTTCGCGTGCGCGGGGACCCGCACCTCGCCCATGGAGTCGTGCTCGATCCGGTAGTCGTTCGCGTCGCTCATCGCGGTCCTGCCTCCTGGCTGCGTCGTTCGGCGGGCGACCCCCGAACCCCGAAAAGGTGAGCAGTTGTCTTGTTCTATCTATTCCCAACTGCGCTACTCGCCAGTAAATACCCCTGGTAACCACAAGCCGGGGAGGCGCAGTGAACACGATGAGCGCAATGAGAGGCACCAGACGCAGACTTCGCTGTACGGTCGCGGCGGTCGCCGCGCTGGCGGCGGGATTTGGCGGATTGTCGGCGGCGCCCGTCCAGGCGGCCCCGGCGGCGCCGTCCGCTGCCGCCGCCGCGTCCGTACCGCTCCCGCCCGAGCTCGAGTCCATCCGCGCCGCCGAGGCCGTCAAGCTCTACGGAAGCCCCGCCCAGCGCCCGCTCGCCGAGCGCAAGACGGGCCTGATCTCGCTCGGCGACAGCGAGATCTCGGGCGAGGGCGTCGGCGTCTACGAGCCGGGCACCAACGGCCCCTCCAACTGGTGCCACCGCTCGCCCGACGCGGCCATCCACCGCACGGGCATCGCGGCCGACGTCACGTACAACGTCGCCTGCTCCGGCGCCGGCACCGGCAACATCAGGATCGGCGGCTCGAAGCAGCACGCCGACGAGCTCGTGCAGAGCGACAGCCTCGCCGTGAAGGCGCGCAACACCCGGATCAAGATGGTGCTGTTGGTGGCCGGGGCCAACGACGACCTCCAGTTCGGCCCGGTGATGACCGACTGCGTGATCCGCTATGTGACCTTCCAGGGGCCGTGCGCGCCGAAGTACGCCCCGGGCTGGCAGGCCCGCGTCGACGGCCTGGTCCCCAAGGTCGAGCAGACCGTGCGCGACCTGCGCACCGTGATGCGCGACGCCGGATACGCGGACGGCGACTACAAGATGGTCGTGATGGGCTACCCGAGCCCCATAGGCCCCGACTTCCGCGACAACCCGAACTTCCCCGGCAAGCTGCTCTGCGGCGGCATGGGCTACGACTCCGACACCGTCTGGGGCCGCAACACCGCCGTCCCCGCCTTCGAACGCGGCATGCGCAAGGTCGCCCAGTCGACCGGATCGGTCTACCTCGACAACTCGCGCCTCTTCCACGGCCACGAGGTCTGCATGGACGACGACTGGGCGCGCGGGCTCTACATCGACCTCTCCAACCCCTTCCCGCCGGACTCGAATTCGGCCCGCCAGTCCTTCCACCCCAACCGCGCGGGGCACGCCGCCTTCGCGTCCTGCCTCACCCAGCTCTACGCGTCCGGCCTGAGCGAGGCCAGCTGCGCGGACCCGGCCTCGACCGGGAAGCCGGTGCTGTACCCGGGCGCCTGGGACGACGCGTACAAGCCGCTGAAGAACGAGGCGACCGGCTCCTGCGCGGACGTCGACGGCGCGGTCACCCGCAACGGGACGTCCGTGCTCGGCTGGGACTGCCATGGCGGCCGCAACCAGAACTGGTGGTACGACCCGACGCGCACGTCGCTGCACACGGAGCTGACGCAGGACCGGTGCGTGGACGTGCCGGGCGGCGACTACACGGCCGGCAAGGCGCTCCAGCTGTGGAACTGCCACGGCGGCGCGAACCAGCGGTTCGTACGGCAGGCGGGCACCATCAGGCCGGCCGAGGCGACGGGGATGTGCCTGACCCTCGCGAGCGCCAGGCAGCCGCTGCGGCTCCAGCCCTGCACGGGCACGGCGAACCAGCGCTTCGCGTAGGCGTGCGGTCGGAGTAGGCGCGGGCTCGGCGTAGCCGCGTAGCCGCGAGGCCGGGGCGTACGGGTCCGCGGGCGCGGGCGGGTACTGGACTGGTCCGTGGCCGCCCGCAGGCGGTGCGGACAGGGCCCGTGGCGTACCGGGCTCCCGGGACACCCGCCCTCACGGGCCGGAGGGGCGCAGGATCAGCCCCTCCGGCCCGTGGGCCCGGCTACAGCCCCGGGCCGCGGACCGGGATGCTGGTGAACGTCGGGGCGGGCGCCGGCTCCGTGAAGAAGTCGTTGCCCTTGTCGTCGACCACGATGAACGCCGGGAAGTCCTCGACCTCGATCTTCCACACGGCCTCCATGCCGAGCTCCTCGTACTCGACGACCTCGACCTTCTTGATGCAGTCCTGCGCCAGGCGCGCCGCCGGGCCGCCGATCGAGCCGAGGTAGAAGCCGCCGTGCGTCCCGCACGCGTCCGTCACCTGCTTCGAGCGGTTGCCCTTGGCGAGCATGACCTTGGAGCCGCCGGCCGCCTGGAACTGCTCGACGTACGAGTCCATCCGGCCCGCCGTCGTCGGGCCGAAGGAGCCGGAGGCGTAGCCCTCGGGCGTCTTGGCGGGACCGGCGTAGTACACCGGGTGGTCCTTGAGGTACTGCGGCATCTCCTCGCCCGCGTCCAGCCGCTCCTTGATCTTGGCGTGCGCGATGTCGCGCGCCACCACGAGCGGGCCGGTCAGCGAGAGCCGGGTCTTGACCGGGTACTTGGTGAGCTCGGCGAGCACCTCGTCCATCGGCCGGTTCAGGTCGACGCGCACGACGTCGCCGGCCTCGGCGCTCTCGCTGAGGTGCTCGTCCGTCGTGTCCGGCAGGAAGCGCGCCGGGTCCGTCTCCAGCTGCTCCAGGAAGACGCCCTCCGCGGTGATCTTCGCCGTGGCCTGGCGGTCGGCCGAGCAGGAGACGGCGATGGCGACGGGCAGCGAGGCGCCGTGGCGCGGGAGGCGGACGACGCGCACGTCGTGGCAGAAGTACTTGCCGCCGAACTGCGCGCCGATCCCGATCTTCTGCGTCAGCTCGAAGACCTTCTCCTCCAGCTCCTTGTCGCGGAAGCCGTGGCCGGTCGCGGAGCCCTCGGTGGGCAGCTCGTCGAGGTAGTGAGCGGAGGCGTACTTCGCGGTCTTGAGCGCGAACTCGGCGGAGGTGCCGCCGACGACGATCGCGAGGTGGTACGGCGGGCACGCGGCGGTGCCCAGCGAGCGGATCTTCTCCTCCAGGAACTTCATCATGGAGGCCTCGTTCAGGACCGCCTTGGTCTCCTGGTAGAGGAACGACTTGTTGGCGGAGCCGCCGCCCTTGGCCATGAAGAGGAACTTGTACGCGCCGCCGTCGGTCGCGTACAGCTCGATCTGCGCGGGCAGGTTCGAGCCGGTGTTCTTCTCCTCCCACATGGTGATCGGGGCCATCTGCGAGTAGCGCAGGTTCAGCTTGGTGTACGCGTCGAAGACGCCGCGGGAGAGTGCCTCCTCGTCGCCGCCCTCGGTGAGGACGTTCTGGCCGCGCTTGCCCATGACGATGGCGGTTCCGGTGTCCTGGCACATGGGCAGGACGCCGGCGGCGGCGATGTTCGCGTTCTTGAGCAGGTCGAGCGCGACGAACTTGTCGTTGGAGGAGGCCTCCGGGTCGTCGACGATGCGACGGAGCTGCGCGAGGTGGGCGGGCCGCAGGTAGTGCGAGATGTCGTGCATGGCCTCGGCGGCGAGCGTGCGCAGCGCCTCCGGCTCGACCTTGAGGAAGGTGCGCCCGTCGGCCTCGAAGGTGGAGACGCCCTCGGCGGTCACCAGGCGGTAGGGCGTGGTGTCCTCTCCCAGCGGGAGCAGCTCGGAGTACGCGTACGCAGGGCTGGTTGGGCGGGAGACAGGGGACATTACGGCCATTCCTCACTCGGCAGACGGCGACGCGGCCTCCATTGGCAACACGCGCACTCCAGCGTAGAGCGCGGTGACGGGGGAAGGTTGGTGAGGTAAGGCTCAGTAGGCGCGAGGCCCCCCGGCGGACGCCGTCGCACCTCCAGCCCTGTGGGGGTCCCCCGGGCGAAGTCTGGGGGGAGATGGAGGCGCGGGGCCCGGGGCGGAGCCGCGCGGGAGACGCCCCGCAGGAGACGCCGCGCCACCCCACCCCCTGTACTAGTCGCGATCTATCGCGTTTCGCTACCCTGACTCCGTGGACCTCGAAAAGCACCCCCAGAAGCCCGTCGCCCCGGCGGATCCCGCCTTCGCGGACCCCGCCCCCGCCATCCGCGCGTCCGACGCCGACCGCGACCGGATCGCGGACATCCTCCGGGACGCCCTGGCCGAGGGCCGGCTGGACGCCGAGGAGCACTCGGAGCGGATCGACGCCGTCTACCGGGCCAAGACCCTCGGGGAGCTCGAGCCTCTGGTGCGCGATCTGCCCGCGGCGCAGCGGAGCGAGCCGGACCCCGTCCCGCACGCGTACGGAGGGGACGACGAGCCCACCGGTCCTGCCGAGAACCTGATCGCGGTCTTCTCCAGCTCCACCCGCAAGGGCCGTTGGCGGGTCGGTCGCCGCACCAACGCCATCGCGCTCTTCGGCAACGTCGAGATCGACCTCACCGAGGCCCTCTTCGAACAGCGCCTCACCGTGATCAACGCGACCTCCGTCTTCGGCAACATCGAGGTGCGCGTTCCCGAGAACATCTCCCTGCGCGGCAGCGGCTCCGGGATCTTCGGCAACTTCGAGGTCCTCACCCTCGAGGGGGCGAATCCCGAGGCGCCGGTCGTCGTCGTCAACGGGTACTCGGTTTTCGGTAATGTCGAGGCCAAGCCGAAACGGGGCCGACGAATCTCGGACCTCCACGATCGCCTGCGGAAACATCTCGGCTGACGGCTCCGCCCCGGAGCGCTTTCCAGCCGTGAGCGCCCAGCCGCAATTCCGTACCCCGGAAGTCAGTGCCACTCAGTGCATAGGAGTGCGTACAGCGGGTAGGGAGTGCTGCATCGTCTCTCGCTCGCGAAGCCGTCGTCAGGAGTAGACCCGTGCTGCAGCTGCCGCATCAGTCCTTGCAGGTCGCCGCCCTTCCGCCCCAGCGGATTCCCGCTCGGGAGGATCAGGCCGGACCCTGGCATGCGGAGGCGGTGTGCCGCCGCGACGAAGCGGGGCTGTTCTTCGCTCCATCCAAGGAGCCAACGGCGGCGCGGCTGTCACGCGAAGAGGCCGCGAAGCGGGTCTGCGCCCGCTGCCCGGTGATGGTCGAGTGCCGGGAGCACGCCCTGCTGCAGCCGGAGCCGTACGGAGTCTGGGGCGGCCTCACCGCGGCCGAGCGCCGCGTGGTGCTGGCCCGCCGCAGGCGGCGCGAGGTCGAGGTGAAGAAGCCGGCGTCGGCGGCCTGAGCGGTCGCCTACGCACGGGAAGGGGCGTTCCCACCGCACATGGGAGCGCCCCTTCTCGTATGGCTGACTATCAGCGGCTAGCGGCTAGCGGCAACCGGTCGTCGGCGAAAGGTCGTTGGCCGGCAGCCGCCAGGCGCTCCTTGGCGCCGCTACTTCGCGCGGTCGAAGTCGATGGCGCTGTACGCGCGCAGCTTCGACAGCCGGTGCGTCGAGTCGATCTTGCGGATCGTGCCGGACTTGGAGCGCATCACCAGCGAGGACGTGGTGGCGGTCTCCGCGCGATAGTGGACGCCGCGCAGCAGCTCGCCGTCCGTGATGCCGGTGGCGACGAAGAACACGTTCTCGCCGCTGACCAGGTCGTTCGTGTGCAGCACACGGCTCAGGTCGTGGCCCGCGTCGAGCGCGCGCTGGCGCTCGGCGTCGTCCTTCGGCCAGAGCTTGCCCTGGATGGTGCCGCCGAGGCACTTGATCGCGCAGGCGGAGATGATGCCCTCCGGCGTGCCGCCGATGCCCATCAGCATGTCGACGCCGGTGCCTTCGCGTACCGCCATGATCGAACCGGCGACGTCGCCGTCCGAGATGAACTTGATCCGGGCGCCCGTCTCGCGGATCTCCTTGACCATGCCCTCGTGGCGGGGGCGGTCGAGGATGACGACGGTGATGTCCTCGGGGTTGGCGTTCTTCGCCTTGGCGACGCGGCGGATGTTCACCGAGACCGGGGCGTTGATGTCGACGAAGTCGGCGGCCTCGGGGCCGGTGACCAGCTTCTCCATGTAGAAGACCGCGGACGGGTCGAACATGGTGCCGCGGTCGGCGGCGGCGAGCACGGCGATGGCGTTCGGCATGCCCTTGGCGTTGAGCGTGGTGCCGTCGATCGGGTCCACGGCGATGTCGACCTCGGCGCCGGTGCCGTCGCCGACCCGCTCGCCGTTGAACAGCATCGGGGCCTCGTCCTTCTCACCCTCTCCGATGACGACGACGCCGTTCATCGAGACGGTGGAGACGAGGGTCCTCATCGCCCTGACGGCTGCGCCGTCCGCGCCGATCTTGTCGCCACGCCCGACCCAGCGGCCGGCGGCCATGGCGGCGGCCTCAGTGACGCGGACGAGCTCAAGGGCGAGGTTGCGATCGGGGGCTTCGGGAGAGACCTCGAGCTGGGGCGGCAAGTTGTGCTCGGTCATCGGAGCGCACCTTTCTGTACGACGACGGCCGGAATAGAGGGTGATGCGACTCTATCGGTACGTCGACAAAATGAGCAGAGGGGGCCACGTTTGAGCACGGTCCCTTGATGCGACCATGGTGGGCGTGGCAGGTATGCGAGGAAGACAGACGGTGCGGGACATGGTGCTCTCGATGGCGGTGATCGGTGCCGTCGTCGCGGGTGTGTACATGTTCATTCCGCACGACGACAAGGCCGACCCCATCAAGGCGGTCGACTACCGGGTGGAGCTTTTGACTGCCCGGCGCGCGGCACCTTACCCGGTGGCCGCGCCCGAGGGGTTGGCGAAGGGCTGGAAGACGACCTCGGTCACCTACAGCCGAGCCGAGTCGAACGCCTGGCACCTCGGCTTCCTCGACCCGGACGGCCAGTACGTCGCGATCGAGCAGTCGACCGCGGCGGCCGGAAAGTACATCGCCAAGGTCAGCCACCAGGCCAAGAACACCGGGAAGACCCAGGCGGTGGGCGGCGAGACCTGGCAGCGCTGGGAGGGCCCGAAGTACGACGCCCTGGTGCGCGACGGCAAGGGATCGACGACGGTGGTCACCGGCACCGCGTCGTTCGAGCGGCTGGCGGAGATGGCGGGCGCGCTGAAGTCGGAGAAGGCCCCCTCGCCGAAGAGCCCCTCGCCGTAGAGCCCGTCCTCGAAGAGCCCGTCCCCGACGAGCTCCTCGCCGTCAGGGGCGGGCGGGTAGCTGCTCCACCGGCAGGTGTCCGGCCGGCCCGGGCGGCAGCTGCCCGGCCGGTAGATGCCCGGCCGTCACGTGCCCGGCTGTCACGTTCGCACTCGGCAAGTGCTCGCCCGGCAGGTACTTGTGGATGTGCTCCCGGGGGATCTTGTCCGTCGTCAGGAGCAGTCCCAGCACGAGGGGCCGGTCCCGGGACACGGAGGTGATGATCCACCCTTCGTCCGGCCCGTGTCCGACGACGCCGTACCAGTTCCGCCCAGGGAGTTCGACGGGGTTCTGGTCGCAGCGGTCGAACACCGACCAGACGACGGCGTACTGGTCCAGGTAGAAGTAGAACGGCAGCGAAAACGGCAGGCCGGGGCAGAGTTCGGACTCGTACGGCGTCGGCCGAGGATGTTCGCGTTCGTTCAGGTGTGTTCGCTGTACGGGCAGAGTGGTCGGCGGTTCGTGCCGTCCGGAACTCCGGCCGAGGGACTCCTGGATGCGCCGGTGGTCGGCATCCTGCGCGAGCGCCCGCCCCGGCGTCTGATCGCGCACCTGGGCGCTCTCGAGGGCGTCGTGGGCGTGGCCTTGGCGGCGGCCGTGGCCCCGTTCCTGCTCCTGCTCCTGCATCCGGTCGCGGGCCTGGCGGCGGGCCTGCTTCTGCAGGTGCTTCGCCACCCGCCAGCGGCTGCGCCAGTGCGCGCGGATCCTCTCCCGCTCGGCCATGGGGGCCTCGGCGGAGATGAGCTGGACGACTCTGAGGGCGACGTCGTGTGACGGCAGTCGCTTGCCGTTCAGCGCGTCGCTGATGGTCGACTTCGCGAGGGTGCGGCCCGGCAGCTGCTTGGAACGGTTCACCAGGCTCTGCAGGGTGAGCGAGTCGTACGTGCTGTGCAGTGCGTTGAGATCCGCGGCGAACGTCTCGAGCACGCGGGCGAACTCTGCCTCCGCGCCCTCGTCCTCGGCTGCGGGCCCTTCCGGGCGCGGTGCCATGTGCTCCATCCTTACGCGCCGAAACGACAGTGAGACAGGCATCGTAGACGCGATGTGACGCTTCCATCACACTGTGCTCGTCAGAGGCGCGTTGCTGATGCACCCGAGGTGCATCAAGGGCGTTCGACGTCGTCCCGTCGAACGAGATCGGGCGATCTGCGACAGCCGGGTTTGTGCGCTCGATTGAGGCGATCGCGCGCTGGTCCGCTGAGCTTTGCGGCATGGACAACGACGACGCGCAGAGCGCGTCCAACGAGCGGCCTCCCGATCGGCTCGGGGAGGCGATCGCCATAGAGCTCGGCGCGATGGCCGGCCAGTCGGTCCCGTTCACCGGAGTCTGCCCGGTGACCGGCGCCGCCCTCTACGGCGCGGACGACGGCCCCTGCCTCGCCCGGTGGAGCCGGCGGTGAGGCGGGTGCGGTCGGCCATGGCGAAGGCCCCCGAGCTAAAGGCCCCCGAGCTAGGGGTGCTCAGGGGCCTGCGGTTCTTCTCGCGTGCGTCGGCCCGTGCGGCGACGAGCGGCTCAGACGGCGGTGACGACGTCGTCGTACGACAGCCGCGGGGAGCGGTCGTGCCACGCGTTCTCGGCCGGCCTGCCGATGTTGACGATCATCACCGGGGTGTGGTCGTCGTCCAGGAACTCCTTCTGCACGCCCGCGAAGTCGAACCCGGTCATCGGACCGGCGGCGAGCCCGGCGGCGCGGAGGCCGACGATGAAGTAGGCGGCCTGCAGCGCGGCGTTCATGGCCGCGGACTGCTCCCGGACCGGGCGCTCGGAGAAGAACAGCTCCTTCACCTGAGGGATGTGCGGGAACAGGTGGGGGAGCTCCTCGTGGAACTCGTTGTCCGCGGTGAGGATGGCGACCATCGGAGCGGAGGCGGTCTTGGCCCGGTTGCTCTCGGCGAGGTGGGGGAGGAGCCGCTGGCGGGCCTCGTCGGAGCGGACGAGGACGATGCGCATCGGGTTCTGGTTGAAGGCGGTCGGACCGTACTTGACGAGGTCGTAGACAGCCTGCATCTGCTCCTCGGTCACCGGCTCGTCGGTGAACGCGTTGGCGGTACGGGCCTCGCGGAAGAGGAGGTCCTGAGCAGCGGCGTCGATCACGAAAGACATTCGGCGAACCTTCCAAGCAGCAATGGATCAAGCGATGACCTCACCGTACGTCGAGATAGATTAAATTTCAACTAATAGGGGAGCGTGGTGCTCCACTTCACAGGGGGTGGGGCGTCGCGCGCTGCGAGGCGGGGCGCGGGCGGGGCGCGGGCTGGGCGTCGCGGGCGGGTCGGACCTGCGGCGACGGCTGTGGGGGCGGGGCAGTGCAGGGCGGGGGATGGCCCGGCGGGCGGGCGGGGTCGGTGCGCGTGAGGGTCTGGCGGCTGTGCGGGACCCGGCGCGAGGGCCCGGTGGCCGGGCGGAGCCGGGACGCGATGGGGCCCGGCGGCTGGTGGGCCGACGGGCCGACGGGCTGGCGGGCTGGCTGTGCGGGGGGAGGGCGGAGGGGCGGCCTGCGCCGGGAGGGCGCGCGGGCCGGGGTCGCTGGGAGTGCCGAGCGGTCGCCCGCGGGCCGTCGTATGGCTGGGGCGCGGGAGGACCGTCGTGCGGCTGGGGTCGTACGACGGGCACCGGGCCCGCCGGGTCTTATACCGGCAGGCGGGGGTCGCCCGCTGGTCGCCAGGCCGGCCGGGGGCCGACGTCGGCTGGCCGGGTCGCACGCCGGGCCAGTTGGCCGGGGTCGTATGCCGGGCCCGCCGGTCACCAGGCGGACTGGCCGGGACCGCAGGACGAGCACCAGGCTCGCCGGGGGCCCATACCGGCTGGCCGGGATCGCCTGCCGGCACCGGGCACCAGGCCCGCCGGCACCCCGGCGGTGGTGGGCGCGGCGGCTGCGCCCTCGGCCGCCCCCGCGCTACTCCTGCTCCGCCTCGCCGCCCTCGTCCCGCGCCGCCAGCGCCGCGTCCAGGCGGGCGCGCGCGCCCTCCAGCCAGTGGTGACAGAGCTTGGCCAGGTCCTCGCCCCGCTCCCACAGAGCCAGCGATTCCTCGAGCGTCGTGCCTCCCGCCTCCAGGCGGCGTACGACCTCGATCAGCTCGTCCCGTGCCTGCTCGTAGCCGAGCGTGGCCTCGTCCGTGTCAGCAGCCATGACGTCCACCCTATGCGTGAGGTGTGACAACGACGCTCACTCCGCGACCCGCACCGAGAACTCCCCCTCGGAGACCCGCGCGCGCAGCTCCTCGCCCGCGGCCACCTCCTCCGGAGAGCGGACGACCGAGCCGTCCTCCCGCTGCAGCACCGCGTACCCCCGCTCCAGAGTGGCCGCCGGCGACAGCGAGAGCACGCGCGCGCGTGTGTGCGCCAGTTCTGAGTCGGCGCGGTCCAGCAGATGCCCCAGCACCCGCCGGCTGCGCGCGAGCAGCGCGTCCACCTCGGACTCGCGCTCCTCCACCATCCGGTGAGGATGCTCCATGGAGCGCCGCCCCAGCGCGTGCGCCAGCCCCCGCTCCTCGCGGTCCAGCAGCCCCCGCACGGTCCGCAGCGCGCGGTCGCGCAGCTGCCGCACCCTGTCCAGCTCCTCGCCGACGTCCGGGACGACCTTCTTCGCCGCGTCCGTCGGCGTCGACGCCCGCAGGTCGGCCACCAGGTCCAGCAGCGGCGAGTCGGGCTCGTGCCCGATCGCGGACACCACGGGCGTACGGCAGTGAGCGACCGTCCGCACCAGTTGCTCGTCCGAGAAGGGCAGCAGATCCTCCACGCTGCCCCCGCCCCGCGCCACGATGATCACGTCCACGTCGGGGTCGGCGTCCAACTCCTTGACCGCCTGGACGACCTGGGCCACCGCCCGCACTCCTTGCACCGCCACGTTCCGCACCTCGAAGCGGACCGCGGGCCAGCGTCGGCGCGCGTTCTCCAGCACGTCTCGTTCGGCGGCCGAGGCCCGCCCGCAGACCAGTCCCACCCGGTGCGGCAGGAACGGCAGCGACTTCTTCCGATCGAGGGCGAACAGCCCCTCCGCTCCCAGGGTCCGCTTCAACTGCTCCAGCCGGGCGAGCAGTTCGCCGATGCCCACCGGCTTTATCTCCACCGCGCGCAGCGACAGCTGTCCCCGCGGCGCGTACCACTCCGGCTTGGCGTGCACGACGACCCGCGCACCCTCCGAGACCACGTCCGCCACCGCGTCGTACACCTGCCGGAAGCACGTGACGCTCACCGAGATGTCGTACGAGGGGTCGCGCAGGGTCATGAACACGACCCCCGCGCCGGGCCGCCGCGACAGCTGGGTGATCTGCCCCTCCACCCAGACCGCCCCGAGCCGGTCGATCCACCCGCCGATGAGCCGGGACACCTCGCCGACCGGCAGGGGAGCTTCCGCGGACGTGTTGAGAGCCATAGGGGCGAGCGTAACGGCCGCGTACGACAACGCCCCCTGCCCCGCGCCCCTTACTCCGCCCGCCGTCGCCGTCGTCGTCGCCTTAGCGCGGACACCCGCGTCGTCTCCGCGCGGACAGATGCCTGGACGGCCTCGACAGCCAGTCCGGTTGTCCGGTGAGCACTGGTAGTCGGGGTAGTCGGGTGGTCCTGGCAGCATGGCTAGGCCGGCAGGCATCGCGAGAGCTAGTCGGGCAGCCTCTGCGCGTCTCCGCGACCCCACTGCACCGACAGCACGATCAGCCCCACGCCCAGCCACACCGCGCCGACCGCCTGCGCCGAGGCCGACGCCTCCTTGATCACCGCGATCGTCACGGCCGCGCCCAGAGCAGGCGCGACGAGATGCCGCAGCCAGTGCGGCGGGCCCTCCATCCGGCGCACCACGAACCAGCCGATCACGCTCGCGTGGAGCAGCGTGAACGCTGTCAGCGCCCCGACGTCGACCACGGACACCAGACGGTTCAGCCCGTCGTCGTGCCGCGCCGCCCACACCGCAGCGACCATAGTCACCGCCGCGGCCAGCAGCAGAGCGAGCCGCGGCACGCCCGAGTCCGTACGGGACAGCACACGCGGCAGCCGCCGGTCCCGCGCCATCGCGAAGAGCAGCCGGCCGGCCGCCGCCTGCCCCGCCAGCGCCGCGAACGCCGCCCCGATCGCCTTGCCACGCGCAGCATCTGGGCGAAGCTCCATGCGGTGAGGGCCATAGCGATCGTCGCGACGACGTAGACGGCCGCCACCGCGCCGTGGGACTTGGCATCGAGGGCGCCGAAGACGCCGACGGGGGCCATGGGCGCGATGAAGAGCAGTCCATAGATGAAGAGCAGTCCATAGACGACGAGGTCCCGGAATCCCAGCGTGCGCCGCAGCCCGCGGCGCCCGTTCCCCTTCGCGTCCTTTCCACTCCTTCCCGCGCTGTCCCCTATATCTCCCATGTCCTCCCTTTCCTCCGTTCTCGGTGCCCTCTCCTCTCCCTCTCCTCGGTTCGCGCTCTACGACTCCGGAACGAGTACTTCCGCAGGCTCCGGCGCGTCTGCGGAGGTCATCGCGGTCTCTCCATCGCTCCAGCACAGGCGTACGCCCCGGTCTCAGCAGTCTCAGCCCGACGGGTGATCTCTCGCCTGTTCTGGGCGGCCTTACGATGGGGGGCATGACTGCAACGACTCCTGCCCGACGCGTCCTGCTCGCCGCTCCCCGTGGCTACTGCGCGGGAGTGGACCGTGCCGTTATCGCCGTCGAGAGAGCCCTGGAGCAGTACGGCGCGCCGATCTATGTGCGCCACGAGATCGTCCACAACAAGTACGTCGTCCAGACCCTGGAGAAGAAGGGCGCGATCTTCGTCGAGCAGACGGCGGAGGTCCCCGAGGGATCGATCGTGATGTTCTCGGCGCACGGCGTCGCGCCGACCGTCCACGACGAGGCCGCGGCAGGAAAGCTCGCGACCATCGACGCGACCTGCCCCCTCGTCACCAAGGTCCACAAGGAAGCCGTCCGCTTCGCCAACGAGGACTTCGACATCCTCCTGATCGGCCACGAGGGCCACGAAGAGGTCATCGGCACCTCCGGCGAGGCCCCGGACCACATCACGCTGGTCGACGGCCCGGCCGACGTGGACAAGGTCGAGGTCCGCGACCCGTCGAAGGTCGTCTGGCTCTCCCAGACCACGCTCTCCGTCGACGAGACCATGGAGACGGTCGACGCGCTCAAGGAGAAGTTCCCGCAGCTGATCTCCCCGCCGAGCGACGACATCTGCTACGCCACGCAGAACCGCCAGATCGCCGTCAAGCAGATGGGCGCGGAGGCGGACCTGGTCATCGTGGTCGGCTCCAAGAACTCCTCGAACTCCGTCCGGCTGGTCGAGGTGGCGCTGGGCGCCGGCGCCCGCGCGGCACACCTGGTGGACTTCGCGTCGGAGATCGAGGAGTCCTGGATGGAGGGCGTCTCCACGGTCGGCGTGACCTCGGGCGCGTCCGTCCCGGAAGTGCTGGTCGAGGGCGTGCTGGAGTGGCTCGCGGAGCGGGGCTTCGAGGACGTCGAGATCGTCAAGGCGGCGGAGGAGTCGATCACCTTCTCGCTGCCGAAGGAGCTGCGCCGCGACCTGCGCGCGGAGGCGGCGAAGCTCGCGGGCGAGTAGCCCTCTGCCGGTTGGCGCCCGCCGACGACCTGGTCGTCGGCGGGGCCGGGCTGTCCGCGGCCGGTCGGCGGCGTCCGGGCCGGTGCGACAGGGTGCGAACCTGTTCGCCCCTGTCCGTTATCGCCGGTCCGTATCACCGGTCCGCGCGGCCATCGCCGTTCGTACGTCCCCGATCTGTGAACTCGGGCGGTGACTGCCAGGGGCTGCCCGTAACGTTGTGTCCATGAACGTGTTCGGAGTGGACATCGGCGGATCCGGCATCAAGGGCGCTCCCGTGGACCTTGAGCGCGGCGACCTGGCGGAGGA
The DNA here is from genome assembly GCF_040681075.1 of Streptomyces sp. NPDC051907. Lineage (NCBI taxonomy): Bacteria > Bacillati > Actinomycetota > Actinomycetes > Kitasatosporales > Streptomycetaceae > Streptomyces > Streptomyces sp. NPDC051907. Next base: position 106,927 of record NZ_JBFAYB010000012.1, read on the forward strand.
GCGCCGCAAGGTGCTGACCCCGCATCCGGCGACGCCGGCCTCGGTGGCGGACGCCGTCGCCGAGGTCGTGAGCGATTTCGGCTGGTCGGGCCCGGTCGGCATCACCTTCCCCGGCGTCGTCACGGACGGCGTCACCCGCACAGCGGCCAATGTCGACAAGGGCTGGATCGACGTGGACGCCCAGAAGCTGCTGGGCGATCGGATCGGCATGGAGGTCACCGTCCTCAACGACGCGGACGCGGCGGGGATCGCGGAGATGCAGTTCGGCGCGGGCCGCGGGCGCAAGGGCACGGTGATTCTGCTGACGTTCGGCACGGGCATCGGCAGCGCGCTCTTCCTCGACGGCCGCCTGGTCCCCAATACCGAGCTGGGTCATCTGGAGCTGCACGGCCATGACGCGGAGAAGCACGCGTCCACGAAGGTCAAGGAGGACGAGGACCTGAGCTGGCCGCACTGGGCGCGCCGGGTCCAGAAGTACCTCCACCACGTGGAGATGCTGTTCTCGCCGGAGCTGTTCATCATCGGCGGCGGAGTGAGCCGGAAGGCGGACAAGTTCGTGCCGCTGATCGAGGGCGTGCGGGCGGAGATCGTCCCGGCGGAGCTGCGCAACAACGCGGGGATCGTGGGGGCCGCGATGGCGGCGACGGAGCGCTAGACGGGGCGCGAGACGAGGCGCTGGACGGAGCGAGCCGCCCCGCGTGCGCGACGCGCGCCGTTCGACTGCGCTGGTCGACGGTCGGCCGCGCTGGGAGGGCTCGTCAGCCGCGGTGCCTGGGGCCGGTCCCGCCGTCGACGCCGGCTCCCGCACCTGTGCCCGTGCCTGTGCCCGTGCCAGTGCCCGTGCCCTGCCCTTGGCCGGTTCCAGGCCCTGGACCGGGTCGGCCGCGCCGCTGGCGGCGGCTCATCATCCGTACCTTCCGTACGCACGTGATGAGCCCGGCGATCAGCGTGCCGCCGTAGAGCCATCCGGCGTGCACGGCGAGCGCTGTGACCACCGCCATCGTCTGCCCGCCGAAGCCGCCGGTCCCGCCCGAGATCGGCACGATGCCGACGGCGAAGGCGATCGGCACGCTGATCGGCGCGCTGACCAGGTCGGCGCCGCGCACCCAGAGCGCGGTGAGGGCGCTGACCGGCAGGAAGAGCACCCCGTAGACGACGGCCGAGCCGTCGAAGAGCAGCCAGACGAGGCCGCCGATCGCGAGCATGGTCGCCGCTCCGAAGAGCCCGGCGCCCAGGCCGGTCAGCCGGGGGTTGGGCAGCCTGCGCAGCGCGAGGACCACGGGCGGCGCCGTCCGCGGACGCGTCGGGGGCACTCGGTAGACGGCGGGGGCCTCGGCGATGACGCCCTGGGGCGCGAGGGGCGCTTGAGGGGAAAGAGGGGGCTGCGGCCGCTGTCGGCGCTGACGGGGACCTGATCTGTGCTGCTCCACACGAACAACGTAGGTCGCGGGGCAGGAATAACCAGGTACGGGACACGCCTTTTGGGTGACCTTGGCGTTGAGTTCGACCGGCCGGGGCTGAGGGGGCGCCCCGGCGAGGCTCCAGGGCGGGGCGGTGCCGCCGGACGGTCGCAGTCGCTGGGCGTACCTCTTCGCGCCCCCTCGCCTGCCCTCGAGGGATCTTCCAGCACACCCCCACTCCCTGCCCCTGCCCCTGAGGGGACTTCCGGCACGCTCCCACCCCTGCCCCACCGCCCCGTCGGCCCTTTGTCCCCCGGGCTTATCCTCCTCACGGCCCCGCTTCGCCGCCTCCTCGCAGCTCCCGTCGCTGGCCGGCTTGACCCGCCCGTAAACTGGGGGATCGGCCCACCTCCGGGCCGTACGGCCATCAGCCAGACCTCCGCCGGACCTCACCGCCGGACCTCACTCCAGGAAGTCGCCAACGTGTCGCTCACGATCGGAATCGTCGGCCTGCCGAATGTCGGCAAGTCGACCCTGTTCAACGCCCTGACCAAGAACGACGTGCTGGCGGCCAACTACCCGTTCGCCACCATCGAGCCGAACGTCGGCGTCGTCGGCGTCCCGGACGCACGCCTCGCCACGCTCGCCGAGATCTTCAGCTCGCAGCGGATCCTCCCGGCGACGGTCGACTTCGTCGACATCGCGGGCATCGTGCGCGGCGCGAGCGAGGGCGAGGGCCTGGGCAACAAGTTCCTGGCGAACATCCGCGAGTCCGACGCGATCTGCCAGGTCATCCGCGCGTTCAAGGACGAGAACGTCGTGCACGTCGACGGCAAGGTCTCGCCGAAGGACGACATCGAGACGATCAACACCGAGCTGATCCTCGCGGACCTCCAGTCCGTAGAGAAGGCGGTGCCGCGTCTGCAGAAGGAGTCCCGTCTCCAGAAGGAGAAGGTCGCCGTCCTCGCTGCGGTCGAGTCCGCGCAGAAGATCCTCGAGTCCGGCCAGACGCTCTTCTCGGCGGGCATCACCAAGGGCACCGAGCAGGGCGACCTGCTGCACGAGCTGCACCTGCTCACGACGAAGCCGTTCCTCTACGTCTTCAACGTGGACGAGGACGAGCTGGTCGACGAGGACTTCAAGAACGAGCAGCGCGCGCTGGTCGCCCCGGCCGAGGCGATCTTCCTCAACGCCAAGATCGAGTCCGAGCTGATCGAACTCGACGACGACGAGGCGCTGGAGCTCCTCCAGTCGATGGGCCAGGAGGAGCCGGGTCTGGCCACCCTGGGCCGCGTCGGCTTCGACACCCTGGGCCTCCAGACCTACCTGACGGCGGGCCCGAAGGAGACCCGCGCCTGGACGATCAAGAAGGGCGCGACGGCTCCGGAGGCGGCCGGTGTGATCCACACCGACTTCCAGAAGGGCTTCATCAAGGCCGAGGTCATCTCCTTCGCGGACCTGGTCGACACGGGCTCGGTAGCGGAGGCCCGCGCCAAGGGCAAGGCCCGCATGGAGGGCAAGGACTACGTGATGCAGGACGGCGACGTGGTGGAGTTCCGCTTCAATGTGTAGCGGGTGACTAGCCGCCACGTCGCTGATCTTGCAACGTGCAGGTCAGAAGGGGTCCGACTCTCCGGAGTCGGGCCCTTGGTTTTTCCCGTGCTGGGATGGTCGCTGGGATACCTGGCCCGTCGTAACCGGCCATCACCCCTGTGGTCGCCGTGACAGTCCACCACGGCGTCTTGAGTCCGTTCGTCTCCAGGGCGGGCTCGACCGTGCCCGCCCCCACACGGACCGCGCCAGCCGCTCCCCCCCCCCGCTCAGATGCCGTCCACCGAAGCCACCGAGAACGGCGTCTGCGGGACCCCCGGTCCCAGTGGTCCCCCCTTGTCGAACTGGGAGCGGACCACCAGGAGGCGGCCCGCCCTGTGGAGCAGGGTCGTCGGGGCCTGGAGGGTGGGGTCGGAGAGTTCCGCGGTCTGCCACGCCCGCGTGCCGTCCGGGGAGACGTGCCAGCGGGTGAGTTTGTTGCGGAAGTTGTGGGCCGCCCATAGCGTGCCGTGGCGGAGTTCGAGGCCGTCCGCGCTCAGCATCGTGCCGCCCTTGAGGGTCACCCGGCGCGTCGTGCCCGATGCGAGGTCGACGCGGTAGAGGGTGCCCGCGCTCATGTCGGGGGTCAGCAGGTAGCGGCCCGTCGGGTCGGCGACGATGCCGTTCAGCGTGTACTGGCTGCGGTCGGGGCCGATCGCCGGGGTCAGGTCGTAGCGCGTGGCGAGCGTGGCGCGGCCGCTGCCCGCCATGGTGCGGGACAGCTGGGCCGGGGTCACGCGGTAGATCACCGCGCGCACGCTGTCGGTCAGATACGCCGTGCCGTCCGGGGCGATGACGATGTCGTTGACGAATCGGGCCCCCTCGCCGGGCACGTCGAAGCGGGCGAGCAGTCTGCGCTTCCGGATGTCGTACACCGAGACGCCCGCCGTGGAGTCGGTGACCCATAGGCGCCCGGCGCGGTCCGCCTTCAGGCCGTTGGCCGTGGAACGGCCGTCCGTGCCGGCGGGGAGGAACACCTTCGCCGTGCGGTCGCCGGAGGCGGCGCGGTAGACCGCGCCGGTGGTGTACGAGCCCACGTACACGTCCCCGTTTCGCGGGTCGGTCGCGATGCCCTCGGGGTAGGCGCGGTCGCCGGGCAGCGCGTAGGCCGTGCGGATCTTGGCCGGGCGAGGGGACGTCGTCGCATCTGTGGAGCCTGTCCCCTCCGTCGCCTGGGACGACGACGCGAGCGGGAGGGCGAGGCAGAGGGCGAGGGGGAGAGCCAGCAGGGAGCTGCGGAGAGCGCGGGGCATGATGCCTCTCTGTTCGAACTCAGGTGGATGGGTGAGTCGTAACAGTAATTAGAGTTCTAATACTCGTCAAGGTTCGCATGGTCAGTGCGCTCGATACGATGCGGAGATGACGTCTATGCCCGCCGCCGAGCGCCTCGGTTCGCACATCAAGCGCGCCGAACGGGCCCTCGGCGCCACCAAGCACGCCGTGCTCAAGCCGGCGGGCCTGACCGTCCCGCAGTACGCCGCCCTGCTCGTCCTCTCGGAGAGCCCCGGCATCTCCGCCGCCGCGCTGGCCCGCGCCTGCGGGGTCACCCCGCCGACCATGAACACCGTGCTGAAGAACCTCGAGTCGCGCGGCCTCATCGAGCGCAGCCCGCACCAGTGGCACAAGCACGTCCTGGAGGCCCGGCTGACCGAGGAGGGCAAGGGCGTCATGGCCGACGCGGACGAGCGGGCCGTGCGCGTCGAGCGCGCCCTCGCCGCGGAGTTCACGGACGAGGAGCGGGAGTCGCTCGTCGCGCTCCTGGGACGCTGCGTCGACCTTCTGGAGTCGGTCCGGCCCTCGTCAGGCTGATCGACGCCCGCGGCAGAGCCGCCGAGGGCCCTCGGAGGGCTGTCGGAGCACGGCCAGATGTGTGTGCGAGGCTCAACTCGACGAAAAGGAGCGGCACATGTCGTACCCCGACCCGAAGTACGTCGAGGGCAAGGGCGAGATCTCCGCGGAGTTCCGGCCCGCGAACACCCCCGCCGACCTCCAGTCGAAGAACGGAAGCCGCACGCAGTACCTGGCCACCGCCGCCTCCACCGGCGGGGAGTTCGGGCTCTACCGGGTGGACATGGCGCCCAAGGCGGGCGGCCCCAAGACGCACTTCCATAGATCGATCTCGGAGTCGTTCTTCGTCATCGACGGCACCGTCCGCCTCTACAACGGCGAGAGCTGGATCGACGGGAAGGCCGGCGACTTCCTGTACGTCCCCCAGGGCGGCCTGCACGCCTTCCGCAACGACTCGGACGAGCCGGCCTCGATGCTGCTGCTCTTCGCGCCGGGCGCGCCCCGCGAGGAGTACTTCGAGAAGGTCGCCGAGGTCGCTGCCGAGTGGTCGCCCGAACAGCAGGCGGAGTTCTTCCTCAAGCACGACACCTACTGGACGGACTGACCCTCTCCCCGGCGGGACCGAGACCCGGGCGGGACCGAGACCCCGGCGGGACCGATCCCCCCGGCGTGACCGGCACACGCTCCCCGGCGTGGCCGACCCCGCGTCGGACTTAGCCGGCTGCGCGATCGGCGGGCGCGGGCGCGAGGCCCGTCTTGAGGCCGGCCCCGCAGAGCGGCACCACGGCCGTGCGGTCGGTCCACCCGCCCGCCGCGGCCCAGCAGGCCACGCCCGTCGACTCGACGAACAGCCCGCGGGCGGCCAAGTCCAGCTGTGCCGCGCGGATCTGCTCCTCCGTCACCGTCAGGAACGTCCCGCCGGACTCGCGTACCGCCCGGAGGATCTGGCGGGCCCGCGGCGGCCTCGGGATCGCGATGCCCTCGGCGAGGGTGGGGCGCGGCTGCGGGGCGTCGTCGAGGAGGTCCTCCGCGCCCGCCCGGAACGCCGCCGCGAGCGGGGAGACCGCCTCGGCCTGTACGGCGACGAGGGCGGGGCGCTCGTCGATCAGCCCATGGGCGAGGAGCTCGGCGACGGCGAGGGACGCTCCCAGCAGCAGGGTGCCGTTGCCGACCGGGACGACGATCGCCTCGGGCAGCCGGCCGCCGAGGTCCTCCCAGAGCTCGTATACGTACGTCTTGGTGCCGTGCAGGAAATACGGGTTGAAGACATGGCTCGCGTAGAACGTGCCGGGTTCGTCGGCGGCGGCGCGGGCCGCCGCGGCGGTCGCCTCGCGGTCGCCGGGCACGAGTTCGAGGTGCGCGCCGTGCGCCCGGATCTGCTCGGCCTTCTTGGCGGACGTGGACTCGGGGACGTATACCGTGCAGTCGAGGCCGGCTCGAGCGCAGTAGGCGGCGAAGGCGGTGCCCGCGTTGCCGCTGCTGTCGGCGATCACCCGGCGCGCCTTCAGCCGGCGTGCGAGCTCCGCGAGCATCACCGCGCCGCGGTCCTTGAAGGAGAGCGTCGGCATCAGGAAGTCGAGCTTCGCGGAGACGGTGTCCGTGAGCGGGACCAGCGGAGTGCGGCCCTCCCCGAGGGTGGCCGCCGGGGCGGAGAGCGGCAGCGCCTCTTCGTAACGCCACAGTGAATTCACTCTGTGCGCAAGAGACTTGAGGTCGACGGCGGAAGCGGCGAAGTCCAGGTCCCATGGACCGCGGCATTGCGGGCAGCACCAGGGGGCGGACTCGACCGGGGCGCGGTTTCCGCAGGCGGGGCATACGTAGGAGGTCATGGGTCCCCAGCATGGCAGTTGTGTGGCACACGTGTTACGGCACATCCGAGGCTCTTGTGTGATTCCTATGGATCGGTCAACCTTTCGATCGACAGGTGGACTTGGGCGGCTCGGGCTCGCGCCGATTTCTTGTCATGATCCTGTCGAAAACCCCCACAGCAGCGCACCACCTATGAGGAGGACCCCTCACATGTCTGTGATGCGTACATCGCGACGAAGACTCGCCTCGACGAGCGCTATAGCCGTCGCCGCGCTCGCGCTCGGCGCGGCCTCCGCCCTCCCGGCCCTCGCGGCCGAGTCGGCGCCCATAGGCGTCATCGAGAACGCCGGCGCCCCGGGAGTCATCGCCGGCAGCTACATCGTCACCCTCGACGAGTCGGCGGCCGACGCCGGCTCCAAGGCGGGCAAGGCGCTGGCGGCCGAGTACGGCGCGAAGATCAAGAAGACGTACAACGCCGCGCTGAACGGCTACGCCGTCGAACTCTCCGAGGCGCAGGCCAAGAAGTTCGCCGCGGACCCGGCCGTCGAGTCCGTCGTGCAGAACCGCGTCTTCAAGGTCTCGGGCACCCAGCCGAACCCGCCGTCCTGGGGCCTGGACCGGATCGACCAGAAGGCCCTCCCGCTCAACCAGAGCTACACCTACCCGGACAGCGCGGGCGAGGGCGTCACGGCGTACGTCATCGACACCGGCGTACGCATCACCCATAGCGACTTCGGCGGTCGCGCCTCGTACGGCTACGACGCCATCGACAACGACAACACGGCGCAGGACGGCCACGGACACGGCACGCACGTCGCCGGAACCGTCGCCGGGTCCTCCTACGGCGTGGCCAAGAAGGCCAAGATCGTCGGCGTCCGCGTGCTCAACAACCAGGGGTCGGGCACCACCGCGCAGGTCGTCGCCGGCATCGACTGGGTGACGCAGAACGCCGTCAAGCCGGCGGTCGCCAACATGAGCCTCGGCGGCGGCGTCGACACCGTCCTCGACACGGCCGTGCGCAACTCCATCGCCTCCGGCATCACCTATGCCATCGCGGCGGGCAACGACAGCTCCAACGCCTCCAACAGCTCGCCTGCCCGCGTCGCCGAGGCGATCACCGTCGGCTCGACGACCAGCACCGACGCCCGCTCCAGCTTCTCCAACTACGGCAGCGTGCTGGACATCTTCGCGCCGGGCTCCTCCATCACCTCGGCGTGGAACAGCAGCGACAGCGCCACGAACACCATCTCCGGCACCTCCATGGCCACCCCGCACGTCGCGGGCGCCGCCGCGCTCTACCTCGCGACGAACAAGACCGCGACGCCGGCGCAGGTCTCCACCGCCCTGACCACCGCCGCCACCAGCGGCGTCGTCGGCAACCCGGGCACCGGCTCGCCGAACCGCCTGCTGTACGTCGGCACCGGCGACACGCCCCCGCCGGGCAAGAGGTTCGAGAACACCGGCGACTACGCGATCAGCGACAACGCCACCACCGAGTCCCCGGTCACCGTCAGCGCAGTCGCGGGCAACGCCCCGGCCACGCTGCAGGTGCCGGTCGACATCAAGCACACGTACATCGGCGACCTGAAGGTCGACCTGATCGCCCCCGACGGCACGGCCTACAACCTGAAGGCCTACGGCTCCGGCGGCAGCACGGACAACATCAACACCACCTACACGGTGAACGCGTCGTCCGAGGCGGCCAACGGCGTCTGGAAGCTGCGGGTCAACGACAACGCCCGGTACGACACCGGGAAGATCGACTCCTGGGCGCTGCAGTTCTGAGCGTCCGCGTGATCCATAGGCGAGCGCCTGGGGGAACTCCTGGGCGAACCCCGGGGCGAACGCCTCGATGAACGACGGGGGCGGCCGCTATAGCGGCCGCCCCTCTCTCGTGTTCGGCACCGTCCGGGCTCATGGCCGCCCGTGTTCGACTTCGTTCGACTCCGGGACGGCGGACGGCGCCGCCGTCTCGAGCAGGGAGCGCATCGCCTCGATCGGCAGCGCCGGATTCGCCGCGGCCGACGACGCGAGCTCGTCGTCGTCGAGCAGCGCCCGCAGCCGGTCGGCCGGAAGCCGTGGATGGCGGGCGGCGGCTGCCCTGATCGCGCTGTCCTGGTCGCGGGTCAGTCGGTCGGCGAGGTCGGGGGAGAGCCCCGGATCCAGCGTGGCCAGCCAGCGCAGCAGTGGATCCTCGGCGTCGGCGAACCGTTCCGCCAGCCCCTCGACCGGGAAGCCGGGCAGCTCGGCGAGCCGCTGCCGGTACGTGCGGGTGTACTCCAGATAGCAGCGCAGCAGGAGCGCCGGGGGAGCGGCGGGATGGTTCTGGGCGAGCAGGACGCGTACGCCCAGGTCGTCGTCTTCCACGAGGACGGCCGCCAGCTCGTCGGGCAGGTCCGGGTCCGCGGCGGCCCTGCGGCGCAGGAGCGGGTGCGCGGAGGCCGCGTACCCCGCGAGGACGGCCGGGTCGCGCGGCAGCCTGCGGTGATGCTCCGCCGGCTCGAAGTCCTCGTCCGTCGCGACGGCGTAGTCGATGGTCGCGCGCTCCTCCTCGGTGAGCTCCGGGCGCACGGACACGGCCGTTCGCACGCCGGGGTCGGCGTCGCGGGCGAGCCTCCACAGGACCGCGGGGTCCAGCTCGTCGCGGCGGGCGACCTCCAACCTGACCTTGGGGTCGGGGTGTTCGGCGATACGGGCCACCAGATCGGGCGGGGTGCTGTAGTTGTGCGCGAACGCCCAGGCGTGGCCCTCGCCGTCGTCCTCGGAGTCGGCGGCCAGCCTGCTCTCGATCTCGGCGCGGGGAAGACGGCAGTTGACCAGGAGGTGGGTCAGGTGGTGTCCGAAGGCCGTCGGCAGCTGGCGTGCCGTCTCCTCCTCGTCGTACCTGGCCGCGGACGCCGCGGCCGACTTCCGGACCTCGGGATGCGGGTCGGCGAGCAGCGCGGCCCTCCGCTCCTCCGGGAGGTCCTCCCACACGTTGGTCGCCCAGCGGCGCACCGAGGCGATGGGGTGCGTCGCGTACGCGTAGTACAGCCGCCACGGGATCTGACGGGACGCGACGAGCTCGCTCAGCTCTTGACCGTCGTACGTCGTGATCATGCGCTCCACGACCCAGTCGGGCAGCGGGCGCGCCACCGCCTCCCACGACCGGTGCGGCCCGCTGGCGAGCTTGGCGCGGACGAGCCAGTGCGGGTTGTCCACGACGCGCCCCCGCAGCTCCCCGTCCACATGCGGATTGCGGGCGAGCCCTCCCGGCAGCCGGGGGTGCTCATGGCGCACGATCGCGTCGAGGAGCGGCTCGGGGTACTCCCTGCGGTCCATGGCGAGCGCGGACCAGGCGTCGGAGTACTCGGGCTCCAGAAGCCGCAGCAGTACGTCCAGGGGCGATGCGGGATTGACCGCGAGGCCCTTCAGCGCTGAGGACCGCCTCTCCGTCTCTGCGCCCGGCTTCGGCACGCCGGTCATCGCTCGCCGCCCGGACGGTGCGGCGGCCGGCCGATCCTCGCTCTCGCGTCGGCGGACGCGGGCGTCGGCTCCGCGATCCAGCCCGCGGTGAGCACCAGACCCGAAGCCCTATGGACGGTCAGAAAGCCGAACGGCCGGTCGAGGACCGCCTGGACGCGCTGGGCGGTGTACGGAGCACGCGGCGGGGGCGCGGAGCCCGCGCGGGCGGCTATAGCGGTCACGGAGGCCGCCCGGAAGCCCCGCGCGTCGAAGGAGGCCATGGCCGACTGGCGCGCCGAGCCCACCGCCAGAGGACGGGCGCTGATCCCTGGGAAGTGACCCCGCGTGGCGTCCATGGCGGCCGTCAGGCCGAAGAGCGCTCCATGGAGCAGCAGATCGTGGCCGGCGGTCAGATCGAACGGCATGGTGCGCAGGGCGAGCGTGGGATCGGGCCTGTGGGCCTCGACGGTCCGCACCTCCAGCCCGGGTCCTGGCGATCCGTCGGAGAATCCGTCGCCGGGCACGGTCGGACAGGCGCCCGCGTGGGCCGCGAGGCCGCCCTGGAGCACGGCCGAAGGGCCCGCGTCCGGTGCGCCGAGGAGCAGCCGTACGTCGACCCCGGCGCCGCCGCGCACGGTGACCACGGTCAGCGGACCGTCGGCGGTCGCCGCCACGGACACGTCCTCCAGCCCGGTCGCCGTCCGCGAGAGCACGGCGACCTCGCGCCCGGCCCACGGCCCGCTCGCGGGGACCGTCGCGCTCGGCGCGAACGGCTTCGCCCACTGGGTCCGCACCGCCTGGGCGGCCGCCAGCACCAGCTCGGTGTCCTCACCCGCCTCCGCGGGCATGGACTCGATCATTCCGTCCGTACGGTCGTGGGCCCAGGCGTCCAGCGCCCGCTGATCGGCGGCCTGGTCACCGCTGAACCGGCCCAGAGCGCCCGCGGGCAGGCGCCCTGACCACTCCTCGCGCAGCGGGAGCCCGGGCGCGGCCCAGAGGCCGACCGCCGAGCGCACGCCCTCCATGGCGTCGAGCGCCGCCAGCAGCTCCAGCGCCGCCTGGGCGGCGTCCTGCGCGGGCACGCCGACCGCGGCCTCCAGCTCGGCGCGGGCGGGTCCGTCCGCGCCGTCCAGCATCAGCGCCAGCAAGGGCCAGACCCCGGCGGCCGAGAAGACCGTGTGGGCGGTCGGCTCCAGCTCGGCCGCCCACCGTGCCGTCAGCCGGTTGACCCCGTCGGTGGCCGCCTTCGTCGCACTGCTCGTCAATCGCATACCGCCCCCGTCGCGCCAGCGCATATGATCCGCGCGCCTGTTCGCATTCGCGTGAATCTCGACGAGGAGCACCGTACCCGTGTACCCATCCGCCCCGGGCTGGCAGCCGTACCCGCAGTACGCACCCAAGCCCCCGCCGGTGAACGGCCTTTCCATCGCCTCCCTCGTGGTCGGCATCGTGTGCTGCGTGCCGCCGCTCGGACTGGTCTTCGGCCTGATCGCCCTCGGCCAGATCAAGCGGAAGGGCCAGCGGGGCACGGGCATGGCGATCGCGGGCTCGATCCTCTCCGCGATCAGCACGGTCCTGGTGGTGACCTCCATAGCGACCGGCTGGGCCGGGGACGCCTGGGACGGCTTCCGCAAGGGCATGGACGACGCGTCCCGCTCGCGCAGCACGCTGGACCTGCGCACGGGCGACTGCTTCCGGGTTCCGGGAGAGGAGCTGGAGGCGGACACGGAGAGGGTCACGATCGTGGACTGCGAGCTGCGCCACGACGCGGAGGTCACCGGAGGGTTCTCGCTCGGCGAGTCCGAGTCCGAGTTTGATTCCGGGTCCGGGTCCGGGTTCCAGGACTGGCCGGGCGAGGCTGCCGTCGAGCCCATCGCGGAGGAGCGCTGCCAGAAGATCAACGACAGGTACACCGGGAGCGCCTCGGACCTTCCGGCGGGCGCGCAGCTCTACTACTACATGCCCAGCGCGCGCAGCTGGCGGCTGGGCGACGAGACGGTGACCTGCGCGATCGCCGACCCGGACGGGAGGCTCAAGGGGTCCGTACGCGCCGACTGACCCTGTCAGCCCGTGGCCGCGTGGCCATGTGCTCGCGACCGTGGCCACGCGTTCGCGACCGTAGGCACGCGTTCGCGACGTCTATGGGCGGCGGCAAGTCTCCACAGCGCCCATAGACGTCGCGAGACGCTCAGTGCCGGCCGAGCCCCCGGTCGACGGCCCGCATCAGCTCGCCGTCCGCGGTGTCCCCGTCCAGCGACCAGAACATCGCGCCGCCCAGCCCCCGCAGGCGGATATAGCCCGTCTTGACGCTCAGCACCTGCGGGTCGTCGTACGTCCACAGCGTGGTGCCGTCGAAGAGCCAGGCGTGACCGTTCCGCCGGTCGCGGTGGACCTTGTAGGTCCCCGAGTCGGCGAGCTTCTTCAGCTGCTCGTAGTCCTCGTAGCCCGCCGTCCAGGTCGCGGGCGCGGGGGCCGCGGCGGGCTGGTTCAGTCCGTCGCCGCCGCCGGTCACGCCCGTCCAGCCCTGGCCGTAGAAGGGCATGCCCATCACGAGCTTGCGGGCGGGCGTGCCGCGCCGCAGCCAGTCCCGGACGGTCTGGTCGACGCTGAAGTCGCCCTTGGCGAAGAGGGCGGAGTGCTGGGCGGTGGTCTTCTCGCCCGAGACGTGGAAGTCGTAGCCCTGGAGGTTGACGAAGTCCAGGTCGCGCATGATCTTGCGTACCTCGAAGCCCGCGTCGATCTTCTCGGGCGCGGTCGGCACGAAGGCGGTCAGCTCGTAGTGCTTCCGCTTCTCGGGAGCCTTCTCGAGGGACTTGGCGTACGCGTCGAGCTGGGTCCTGAACTCCCGTACCAGCGCGGTGAAGTTCTGCTTGTCCTCCGGGCGGAAGACCGTGTCCGTGTCGCCCGCCGAGCCAGGCCACTCCCAGTCGAGGTCGATGCCGTCGAAGAGCCCGGCGGCCGCGCCCGCTCCGCCGCGCGCGCCGTCGGCCGGCAGGTCGCCCTTGATGTAGAGGTCGATGCAGGAGGACACGAACGCTTTGCGGGAAGCTGGTGTGCGGGCCGCGTCCGAGAAGTGCGTGGACCAGCTCCAACCGCCCAGCGATATCAGTACCTTGAGACCCGGGTGCTTGGCTTTGAGCTCGCGCAGCTGGTTGAAGTTGCCCGCGAGCGGCTGCTCGGCCGTGTCGGCGACGCCGTCGACGGAGTCGGCCGCCTCCAGCGGGCGTACGTAGTCGGCCCAGGCGTCCGACTCGCCGGGGACGTTCCCGGTGAAGCACCTGCCGTCGGCGCTCACATTGCCGAAGGCGTAGTTGATGTGGGTGAGCCGGCTCGCCTGGCCGCTCGTGTCCATGTCCTTGACCTGGAAGTCCCGGCCGTAGACGCCCCATTGGGTGAAGTAGCCGACGCGTTTGTACGACGGTCTCCCGTGCCGTCCGTCCGCGGCCGCGCTGTGAGCCGACGCGGCGCTGACTTCGGCCGACGCGATGCTGACTTCGTTCGACACGGTGCTGTCTTCGGTCGACGCGGCGCCGTCCTGAGCCGACGCGGCGGGGGCGAGGACGGCCATGAGCGAGAGGGAGCAGACGGCAACAGCCGTACGGACAGAGGTTCTTCGACGCATGGGACTCATTCCTGTGCGTGTGCCGGAAGGTTTCCGCGAACGTGTCGTGCACGCAGGAACGTATTGGTCTGGACCATTGCGGTCAAGAGGGCGACCCGGAATGGCGGGGTGCGCGGCGGTTAACCCCCTCGCACCGGCAAATCATCACTTCGAGTGAAACCGTGGCCTATGCTTGCGAGCAACAACCCACGGTTGCCAGGCTGTTGCTGTCTGTCAACCTGTTGGGAGTGCCTGTGACATTCGGTGAGCAGCCGGCCTATCTGCGCGTTGCGAGCGATCTACGGCAGAAGATTGTGAACGGCTCGCTGCCCCCGCATACCCGCCTTCCGTCGCAAGCCCGCATCCGCGAGGAGTACGGCGTCTCGGACACCGTCGCCCTCGAGGCCCGCAAGGTGCTGATGGCCGAAGGGCTGGTGGAGGGCCGTTCCGGGTCCGGCACCTATGTGCGCGAGCGGCCCGTCCCGCGCAAGGTCGCGCGCTCCGGCTACCGCCCGGCGTCCGGGGCGAACCCCTTCCGGCAGGAGCAGGCGGAGGAGGGGGCCCGCGGCACCTGGGAGTCCAGCAGCGAACAGGAGGGGGCGAGCCCGGAGATCGCCGCCCGGCTCGGCGTCGAGCTCGGCGACCGGGTGATGCGTACGCGCTATGTGTTCCGGGACGCGGGCGAGACGATGATGCTCTCCACATCCTGGGAGCCCCTCGAAGTCACCGGCCGCACACCGGTGATGCTGCCGGAGGAGGGTCCGCTGGGCGGCTGCGGGGTCGTCGAGCGGATGGCGGCCATCGACGTCGTGGTGGACAACGTGGTGGAGGAGGTCGGCGCGCGGCCCGGCCTCGCGGAGGAGCTGCTGGCGCTGGGCGGGGTGCCGGGCCATGTGGTGATGGTCGTCGAGCGGACGTACTACGCGTCGGGGCGGGCGGTCGAGACAGCGGACGTGGTCGTGCCGGCGGACCGCTTCCGGATCGCGTACCACCTGCCGGTCCGCTGAGGCCGGCGGCCGTAGGCCGGAGATCGGCGACCCGTGGTCAGCGGGCGGCGACCGGTGGGCAGGGCCCGTGTGGTCGGAGGGCGGCGACCGGTGGTCGGGGGCGGCAATCGATGGTCGGTGGCCGGGGCCCGGTGGTCGCGTTTCAGCGGTCGGTCGCCGGCGTCGTGATTCCGGGTGCGCGCGCCGAATCCCGGGGATTTCGGCGCGACGGTACGCCTCGACCGTACCGATTCTGGCCTTCTTCGGGCCCTGAGGGCGGTGGGTCGAGGTCCCCGCCGCCTTCGGCGCCGCCGGACTCGCCCTCGTCCGGTGTCCCTTGATCGTGCGGGCGAACCCGGGGGCGTACCGCCTGACCAGGACCGATCTCGTGAATGCCGCCCAGGCGGAGACCGAGGCCGGCACCGTGTTCGTTCGCTTTTGCCGCTTCCTGGGGTCGGGGTGCGGCGGCGCGGGTCGCAGGGATCCGACCGTCGGTCCGGTCCTGACGCCGGTGCCGACGGTGCCAGTGACGCCCGTGGTGTCGGTGGTGCGCGCAGAACGAGCGGACTTCAACGACCGCTAAGGGGCGCATCCGGCCTGATGCGCCCCCTCGCTCATCTCTCTTTGTGAAAACTTGTATCCGCTGAGTAAAGGTCAGGCGTACGCTCAGGCATATGCGTAGTGCGGTTTCCTGGAGATCGTTAGAGAAGTGCTGGCCGGCCCGGGGAGGGGCGCGATGAACGACAGTGGCGCTGTGCTGCCCTGGCTCGTCATACGGCAGGACGACAACGGCAACCGCTACCGCGTGGGCAGATACGCCACCAGGGACGAAGCGCAGCAGATAGTGGAGACCCTCGACGCCCGCGGCCACAAGCAGCTCTACTGGGTGGAGCGCATCGGCCTGCCGGCCCGCTAGCCGCCCGGGCGGCCTCGCCCGGCGCGCAATATGCTCCGGCGCATGAGCACCGAGCCTGTCCCGGGGGCGTCCTCCGGCTCTCCCGAACCCGTCGCCGAAGCCCTCGCCGAGCCTGTCGCCGAACCCGTCGTCGTGGTCGCCGCCGCCCTGTGCGACCAGGGCCGGCTGCTGGCCGCCCGCCGCAGCGCCCCCGAGGAGCTGGCCGGCCGGTGGGAGCTGCCCGGCGGCAAGATGGAGCCCGGGGAGAGCGCCGAGCAGGCACTCGTGCGCGAGCTGCGCGAGGAGCTGGGCGTCGAGGCCGCGCCGGTGGAGCGGATCCCCGGCGAGTGGCCGCTGAAGCCCGGTTACGTACTCCAGGTGTGGACCGCCCTCCTGGTCTCCGGCGAGCCCCGGCCGCTGGAGGATCATGACGCGCTGCGCTGGCTCGCCCCGCATGAGACAGGGGCCGTCGACTGGCTCGACCCGGACCGGCCCGCCGTGGCGGAGGCCGTTCGCCGCCTGCGCGAAGAAGCGGGCGGCGGCGCGCACGGCTGACGCGTACGCCGTTCGTGCCACGGTGCGCTCATTGCTGCCTCTCTTGGGATAGCGAGCGTTAAATATCGGGTATGTGCTGATTAACCCGCCTAAAAGGGACGCGGGTGCTGCCGGTCTGGGGAAGTGAGCGGCGTGATCGACACCGACGGCGAGTGTGCCGAGTGGAGCTTCCCTGCCGAGGCCGACGCCGTACGCACCGCCCGTCACGTCGTGCGTGACGCCCTGCGCCGCTGGGGGCTGGACTCCGCGGTCGGCGATGTGACGGTGTTGCTGGTCAGCGAGCTGGTGACCAATTCCCTGCGCTACGCCTCGGGTCCGATCGAGGTCAAGCTGACCCGCCCCGAGCCGGGCTCCACCCTCCCCTTCCTTCTGGTCGAGGTCTCCGATCCCCTTCCGGACGCACCGACCGAGCGCGCCGCGGAACCGGACGACGAGGGCGGCCGCGGACTCCAGCTGGTGGCCGTATCCGCCCGTCGTTGGGGTACGCGTCGAGGAAGGACCGGCAAGACAGTGTGGTTCGAGCTGGCCCTCTCCGGTTAGAAGGCAAGAGGAAGACGATCACGTCGCGCTCGGCTCAAAATGAACGAGACCTTGCTGTGATCGTGAACGCCGTGTCGGGACGGGCCGTAGTGCTGAATACTGCGGTCATGGCCGGTCCGGTGCGGTGAGCTGGAGGGGACGGTCGCGTGAGCGAGATACCTGAGACGGCGAGCGGTGTCGTGTGGCAGAGCAGCCCGCCTGGCTCGATCTATGACTACATCAAAGTCGCGTCGTTCTCGATCGGCCCGGACGGGCTGGTCGATCAGTGGAGTCGACGAGCGGTGGATCTCTTCGGCATCACTGCCGAGGAGGTCAGGGGCAAGGACCCGGTCGAGGTCTTCATGCCTGCCGAGCTGCGCCCTCGCGGCCATCGGCAGGTGGCGGAGATCCTCGACGGCAAGGAGTGGACCGGGCTCGTGCCCTTCCGGATGCCCGGCGGGGGCCGCGAGCACGGGGTCGCCGAGGTCTATGTGATGCCCAGTGAGACGGAGGACGGCGACAGGGCCGCGCTCTGTATCGTCGTCGACGTCCGCGCCCTGCGACGGATCGAGACCGACCTTGCGGCCTCGCAGGCGATATTCGGCCAATCTCCTTTCGGGTTCCTGCTCTTCGGCACCGACCTCACGGTGCAGCGCGCCAACCAGCGCTTCGCCACCGTCTTCGGCGGCGCCGCCGAGGACCATCGTGGACGGACCGTCAGCGACTATCTCTCCCGCGCCGAGGCCGAGCGGATGAACGCGGCGCTGCGCAGGGTCCTTGAAACCGGCGAGTCCGCGATCGACCTCCAGATCATCGGCGCGACTCCGGGCAGCTCCGACCGGCGGAACTGGTCCATCAACCTCTATCGGGTGCACAGCGGTTCCGGCCGGCCCATCGGCGTCGCCGGGATCGGCACCGACGTGACCCGCCGTCATGTCGCCGCCCGCGAGGCGGCCAGCGCGCGGCGCAATCTCGCCCTTCTGAACGAGGCGAGCGCCCGTATCGGCAACTCCCTGGACCTGGAGACCACCGCCCGAGAACTCCTCGACGTCGCTGTCCCCGGCTTCTGCGACCTCGCCTCGGTCGACCTCTACCAAGGGCTCCTCAGCGGCGACGAGGTGCCGCCCGGGCGGTCGGACGGCAGCGGCGAACTGCGCAGGGTCGCCTTCGCCAGCGCCGTCGCCGGCGCCCCGCTGGTGAGCGCGCCGGGCTGCGGACAGGACCCGGACACCCCCACAGCGGTCGGCGAGGTCCACCGCTATCCCTTCAACTCGCCCTGCGCCAGCGCCCTGCGCACCGCACGGCTCCAGTCGATCCCCGGCGAGGACGGCAGCCTCGTCCAGTCCACGCTCGCTGTGCCGATGGTCGCGCACGACACCGTGGTCGGCCTCGCCCAGTTCTCCCGGGCCAAGGGCAGCGAGCCCTTCGGGGAACGGGACCTGGCCCTCGCATGGGAGCTCGCCGCCCGGGCCGCCGTCTGCATGGACAACGCGCGCCTCTACCGCAGGGAGCACGAGCGGGCGCTGATCCTCCAGCGCAGCCTGCTCCCGCCGGGCGACCCGGAGGCCGCGGGCCTGGACATCGCCTGCCGCTACCTCCCCGGCAACACGGCCACCGAGGTGGGCGGCGACTGGTTCGACGTCATCGAGCTGCCGGGGCACCGCACCGCCCTGGTCGTCGGCGACGTGATGGGACGGGGGCTGCGGGCCGCGGTCGCCATGGGCGAACTGCGCACGGCCGTACGGACCCTGGCGCTGCTGGACCTCGAGCCGGCCGAGGTGCTCTCCGCGCTCGACGAGGTCGCCCGGGGGCTCGGCAGCCCCGGGAGCCCGGCGCAGGGCGGCGGCGCCGGCGGAGGCTCGCAGAGGGTCCCGCGCGTCGCCCACAAGTCCCGCGAGGCCGACCTCTCCGAGGTCTATCTGGCCACCTGCGTCTACGCGGTCTACGACCCGGTCACCCGCCGCTGCACCTTCGCCAACGCTGGCCATCTGCCCCCCGTCCTCGTCGAACCCGGCGAGGAGGCGCTCCTGCTCGACGTACCGCCCGGGATGCCGCTCGGCGTCGGCGGCGAGCCCTTCGAGGAGGTCGAGGTCGAGCTTCCCGAGGGCGCGCTCCTCGCCCTCTACACCGACGGGCTCGTCGAGTCCCGCGACCACCCCCTCGACGAGGGGCTGCGGGCCTTCCGCACCGCGCTCACCGATCCCGTACGACCGCTGGAAGACGTCTGCGACCACGTGCTGAACACCCTCGACACCCGGCACGGCGAGGACGACATCGCCCTGCTGATGGCCCGTGTGCAGGGGCTGCCCGTCGACTCCGTCGGCGACTGGCAGCTGCCGCGCGAGCCCCGCTCGGTGGGCCGGGCCCGCGAGATGGCCCGCGCCCAGCTGATCTCCTGGGACCTGGAGTCGCTCGTCGACACCGTCGAGTTGCTCGTCAGCGAGCTGGTCACCAACGCGCTGCGGTACGGCGAGGGGGAGATCCGGCTCCGGCTGCTGCGGGACCGCACCCTCGTCTGCGAGGTATGGGACGCCGGCCTGGTGCAGCCCAGGCGCCGCCGGGCACGCGACACCGACGAGGGCGGCCGAGGGCTCCAGCTGGTCGGCCTGCTCAGCGCGGCCTGGGGCTCCCGCCGGACCCCGCGCGGCAAGACGGTGTGGTTCGAACTCGCCCTGCCCGACGGGGACTCGGCGTCCGAGCCAACGGTGGAGCAGCTGCTGAGCATGTTCTGACGGAGGAGGAGCGGGCTGCGGGAGCTGGCGGGCGGAGTGGAGGCCCCCGGTGCGGGGCCGACGGAGAGGGCATCGCGCCTGGGGCCGTCGCCGGGCCGCTGCCCGTGCTGTGGCTCTGCCCCGAGAACCCTAGGGGCTGCCCCCCCGTACGCCCTTCGGCTGAGTTACGAGCCCGACTTCAAGGCTGCCAGTCGGGTCTCGATCTCCGCGCTGTCGCTCAGGGTGTCCAGTTGTTCGAACTGTGCGTCGAGTGAGGACGCGGCGAGCTCCTGCTTGCCCAGCGCCTTCGCCTCCTCGCGGCGGACCTTGTCCTCGAAGCGGCTCAGCTCGCTCGTCGGGTCCATCACGTCGATGTTCTTCACCGCGTCCATCATCTGGTTCTGCGCCTGCGCCGACTTCGCCCGTGCCACCAGCTCGTCCCGCTTCGCCTGGAGCTCGGTCAGCTTCGACTTCATCTGCTCCAGACCGGACTTGAGCTTGTCCACCACCTCCGTCTGGGAGGCGATCGTCGGCTCGGCGGTCTTCGCCTCCTTCTCGGACTGGAGCTGCCGGCCCAGAGCGACCTTCGCCAGGTTGTCGAACCGGTCCGCGTCCGCGCTCTGGCCCGAGACGCGCAGCACATCCGCCTTCCTGCTGGCCGCGAGCGCCTTCTCGCCCCACTCCCGCGCCGCTTCCACGTCCTCCTGGTGGTCCTGCTCCATCAGACGCAGATTGCCGATGGTGCTCGCCACCGCCTGCTCCGCCTCGGTGATGTTGTTCGAGTAGTCCCTGATGAGCTGGTCCAGCATCATCTGCGGGTCCTCCGCCTGGTCCAGCAGGGCATTGATATTCGCCTTCGCCAGCTGGGCGACCCGGCCGAGAATGGTCTGCTTGGTCATCGCACCTCTCCTTGAACGCCTGATACGCCGCGATCGGGTCAGAAGCGCCCGCCGCCCATCCGGCCGCGGGTGCCGCCGCCGCCGAAGCTGCCGGGTCCGCCCCCGAAACCGCCCCCGAAACCCCCGCCATGGCCCCCGCCCCTTCCTCCGCCGCCGAACAGTCCGCCGAGGATGATCCCGCCGAGCACCGCGCCCCCGAGCCCGCCCCCCGCGCCTCCTGCTCCTGATACACCGCCCGAGCCGAATGGGTTCCCATATCCCCGTACGTCCTCCTCGGCCAGGCTCTGCGCCTGCCGCGCCAGTGCGTCGGCCTGCTGCGCATCGCCCAGCGCGCCCTGAGGGTCGCCGCCCCCCTCGGGCCCCGCCAGCTCCCGCGACCGCTCCAGCCGCCGCTGCGCCTCCGCCAGGCGGGTCCTGGCCTCGCTGCCGACCGCGCCCCGGTGGGTGGCGATGTAGTCCGCGGCCGCCCCGATCGCTGAACGCGCGGCGAGCGTCGCCTGCTCCAGCAGGGCGCGGGCGCGCCGCGCCCCCTGCTCGTCCTCGCGCGCCCCCGCCAGCGCCGCGTCGAGGGCCGCGTCCGCCTCCTCCACCCGCCGCAGCGCGTCGATCGGGTCGTACGGGCCCGCCTCCCGCTCCCGGCGCACCTCCGCCGCGACCGTCTCCGCACGGGCGATCCGGCCCTGGAGGTCGGCCGTCGACGCCCCTTCCGCCGTGCCCTTCAGCAGACCGCGCGCCTCCGCGAGGTCCGTGTCCGTCTCCGTCAGCGCGCCGGGCAGCTTCCCCGCCGCCTCCGCCAGCTCCCCCGCCCGCCGGTCGACGGCGTCGACGAGCTGGGCCGCCTGGGCGAGAGCGCCCTCCACGGCCCGTACCTGCACGGCGGCCGGGCCGTTCTCGGCGGCCGCGACCGCCTGCTGGGCCGTGTGCAGGCTGTTCGCGGCGAAGACCAGCCGGTCCTTGGCCTGGTCGACGCTCGCGGCGACCGGCGCGGAGGCGGATGCGGCGTACCGGTCGCGCATCATCCCGAGGGCGGTCTCCGCCGCGGCGACGCGTCCGCCGAGGTCGTTGAAGGCCGCCTCGGCGGCGGCGAGGGCCTGCGCCGCGTTCCGTTCCAGGTCGCGCAGCCGGTCGAAGCTCTCCGACTCGGCGTCGAGCCGTCTGTTCGCCTCCGTGCACCGGGCGACGATCTCGTCCAGCATCCGGCGGCGGGCGGCCTCGTCCTCGGGATAGGCGTCGTCGAGCTGCTGACGGAGCCGGAAGGCGGCGGTCAGCTCTTCCTTCGCGTACACGACCGCGTCCTGGAAGGGCTTGGCCGCCTCCTCGCCGAACTGGGCCGTGGCGAAGCCGAGTTCCTCCTGGCTGGTGCGCACGGCGTCGTCGGTCTCCACGAGGGCCTGTCTGGCCTGGGCGTCGAGCTCGGGCAGCGGCGTGTGGGCAGCGGGCCGGGAGGGCCCCCAGCCCGCCTGGCCGCCCTGCGGGGTGGTGCGTGTGGCGGTGCGCTTGCGGCGTTTGTGGAACGTGTACGCGGCGATCGCGCCCGCCCCGCCGATCACCGCGATCGGCAGCACCAGGTCCCCGGCCCCCGTGCCGGCCCCGCCGCCGTCCAGGCCCGGGTCGGGGTCGCCGGGGGTGACGGCCGGCACGGGCACGGGCCGCCCGGCGAGCACCGCGTCGTAACCCTGCGCCGCCCCGATCGCGGCCCCGGCCCAGTCGTTCTCCCGCAGCGGGGGCTCGATGGCGGTGGCGGCCACCTCTTCGAGCTGCGGGTCGGTCAGCCGGGAGCCGTCGTCGACCCAGTACGCGTACTGACGGTCGTGGGTCGCGACGGCGAGCAGCACATCGCTGAGGCCGAGGCCGTTCCTCGCGGCCGTGGCGGCGGCCCAGTCCTGTGCGGAGTCGCCGGAGAAGTCGCGTACGTACACGACGAACAGCTGGAGGCGCTGGGCGTCGTAGAGCCGGTCCAGCGCCGCCTCGACCTGTGGCTCACGGTCGCCCAGCGCCCCGACCCGGTCGGTGATCTGGCCCTCGCGGGACAGGGTGACGGGGTCGTCGGCGCGGGCGCTGTGAGCGGCGGGGACGGCCAGCCACCACGCCGCTGCCAGCACGGCGAGAAGGACCCGGGCGGCTGTTCGCGTCACATTTCGGAGGCTATGTCGGGAGGCGCCCCTCCGCGACCGGACGACGGCAGACGACGGCAGTCGAGCGGCTGCGGACGGCGGCCGCCGCGTGCCCGTGGCCGACCGCCGCCGAGCCCACGCGGGCAACCTCCGCTGGGTGGTCGCGCAGCAGCCGCAGCGCCTCGGCGTGCCGGGCGTCGTCCGTCAGAT